>DVLP01000282.1 GCA_018715445.1 Candidatus Avipropionibacterium avicola
GAGAGTCGACAGACGAAACGGGCCGTACCGGAGAGATCCGGTACGGCCCGCTCATCAGGCGTGACTGAGGGTCACTGGTAGGTCGGGCCACCAGCGCCGGGAGCGCCGGGGTAACCGCCCGGTGCGCCACCGGGGTAGCCGCCCTGGGCACCCGGGTTCTTGGGGCTCGGGCCGTACTGGTTGTCGGGATCGCTGTCCTTGACGTTGAACACGATGTACAGGATGAAGCCGACACACGGGATCAGGTACAGCAGGTAGAACCAGCCGGACTTGGTGGTGTCGTGCAGACGACGCACCGCCACCGCGATCGACGGCAGCAGCAGAGCCAAGCCCAAGATGCCCGAGACCGGACCAGCAGTCGACGACGCCGAGAAGCTGCCGTCACCACTCGAGACGTTCGAGGCCCCGAAGCCGAGCAGGTTGTCGATGATGGAGCCGATGACTCCCACGATCGCGCTGAACAGGAACCACCACCAGAACTCGGACCGGCGTGCGCGACCCGAGAAGCCGACGTACTGCCTGAAACAGGACTTGATGGCATCAATCGGTTGCATCTTCTGATCCCTTCCTCCGTGGACCCTTGTCCGCGAGAGCTGTCATGTGCCAACCGGACACTATCGCACCGAGGGCCGTCCGACGCAGATCTTGGCCCGGTTGGCACTGATTCGTCACCCGAATCCCTTGACGCACGATCATGGAGGGCATAACGTACAACCAAATGGTTGTAGATGACAGGCAGCAGGAACTCACCGACGCCGAGGTGGACCGGATCTTCCATGCGTTGGCCGATGCCACCCGACGTGACATCGTCCGACGCACCCTGACCGGAGAGGCCTCGGTGTCAACACTGGCCGCCACCTACGCCATGTCGTTCGCCGCCGTACAGAAACATGTCGCCGTCCTGGAAGGAGCCGGACTGGTGACCAAGCATCGAGCCGGTCGAGAACGCCTCGTCCGGGGCAATGTCACGACCATCCAACGCGCACAGGAACTGCTCGACCGTTATGAACAGCTCTGGCGCAGCCGCATCAGCCAACTCGACGACCTGCTCGCCGAAGACCCTCAGGAGTAGTCATGCCCGTCACCGATGTCACCACCGACCCCGAAGCCCTGACCGTGGTCGTGACCGCCGACTTCACCGCCCCGGTGGAGCGGCTGTGGACCGCACACGCCGACCCCCGCCAGATCGAACGCTTCTGGGGGCCGCCGGGACATCCGGCCACCTTCACCCGCCACGACGTCGCCGCCGGAGGTGCGTCCCAGTACTACATGACCGGGCCCGACGGGACGCAGTTCCACGGGCGATGGGACTATCTGTCCCTGGTCGAGGGCGAGTCGTTCACCGTCACCGACCGCTTCACCGACTCCTCCGGCGTCGCCGATGAGTCACTGCCCGCCACCGAGGTGCAGTTCGAGTTCAGCGCGACCGAGACCGGATCACGGCTGGTGACCACCTCACGCTTCGCCTCGGCCGACGACCTGTCGAAGCTGATCGAGATGGGCATGCGCGAGGGCATGGTCGCCGCGTTCGGCCAGATGGACGACGTGCTGGCCGACCTGGCCTCGTTCAGCGCGATCGCCACCGCGCAGAGCCAACTCATCGGCGACACCCAGGCCCGGGTCAGCCGGATCATCCGCGGCACGGTGGAACAGGTGTGGCGTGCCCATCACGAACCCGAGCTGATGAAGCAGTGGCTGCTCGGACCCGACGGGTGGGAGATGACCGAGTGCCGAGTCGCTGCGGCGGTCGGCGACACCTACCGCAATGCGTGGGCTCCGGTCGGCGACACCGAGGGCGAGGCATTTGCCCTCGGCGGAGAGCTGCTCGAGTCCGATCCGCCCCACCGCGAGGTCACCACCGAAAGCATGGAAGGGATCCCGGGCGAGCCGGCCCGCAACGAACTGACCTTGGCCCCCGTACCGGAGGGGACCTTGATGACCCTGCTGATCACCTACCCCAGCGCCGACGTACGGGAGATGGTCCTGGGCACCGGGATGGTCGGCGGCATGGAGATCAGCTTTGCCCGGCTGGAGTCCTTGCTCTGAGTGGGCGTATCGGTTGAGCAGTGGAGAAGGATCTGATGTCCCTGCTTGGGCTCGCCCCGAGCTGACCCAGGTGCCGGATCCGCTCACTTTCGGGCTCTCGATTTCCGAGCAATCGATTCCTCGGGGTCCGGCGACGCATCGAGACTGAGCAATTGAGCGCCCCCATCTGTCGAGGGCATGGAGATCACGCCCGGATGGAGTCCGTTCTGGTCTGAGGGCACGTCGTCTCCGGTAGCCTCAGCAGCACTGCCACTCGAAGGGACCGACTGTGTCCGGATCAACGACGAACCACACCCGCGACGACCTCGTGCAGCGCGTCCGCGCCCTGCTGGCCGACGAACCGAGCACCCGCGAGGTGTCGATGTTCGGCGGCCGGTCCTTCATGGTGGACGACGCGATGGTGGTGGCCGCCCGTACCGGCGGAGCCCTGCTGGTACGGGTGCCACGCTCGCGCCACGACGACCTGCTCGCCCGCCCCGGTGCACATCAGGCCGAGATGGGCACAGGGCGCTCCATGGGCCCCGGCTGGATCAGCGTCGCGCCCGAGGCCGTCACCACCGAGGAATCCTTGACCTCCTAGCTGGAGATCGCCATGGAGCACCATCGTGGAGCACGCGATGAGTGAGGCGACATCGAGCCACAAGGACGACCTCGTCGGTTACCTCGTCAGTGCCCGGGAGGCCCTGCTGTGGAAGACCGAGGGGCTGTCCGAGTACGACCTGCGCCGACCGCTGACTCCCACCTCGACCAACCTGCTGGGACTGGTGAAGCATGTCGTCTCGATGGGGGTGACCTACTTCGGCACCTGCCTCGACCGCCCGTTCGAGGTCCCGATGCCCTGGCTCGACGACGATGCCGAACCCAACGCAGATCTGTGGGTCCCAGCCGGTCAGACCCGGGCCGAGATCCTTGACCTGTGGCATCGAGGCTGGGCCCACTGTGACGCCACCATCGCCACACTTCCCCTCGACGCCACAGGCACCGTGCCCTGGTGGCCGCCAGCGGGTCGTCATCCGACGCTGCATCGCTTGTTGGCGCATGTGAACGCCGAGGTCACCCGCCACGCCGGCCATGCCGACATCCTGCGGGAGCTGATCGACGGCCGGGCCGGTCTGCGCAACGGCATGACCAACCTGCCGTCGCAGGACGAGTTCGACTGGGACGCCCATCACGTCCGCGTCCAGGCGGCCGCTGACCGATTCAACGACAGTCGTTGAAAAATCGCCCATCAGACTTGTGCACCAATGTCACCAAAGGGGTTGCCCGCCCCGCGACCGTGTACTAGCGTGCCCGTTCTGACCTGAGGAGAACCGACAACGAACTGACCTGACACCCCAACCAACTGCCCGAGACCAACTGCCCGAGCACCCTGCTTCGAGTTCACTGCCGACCGAGAGCTGGATCTGTGACGTCAACGACTGACAAACCCCCCACAAAAGCACCACCCCCACCTTCTGCGGACCGCCATGCCGCTGCAAGCGATGAACGCAAGCGTGAACTCAGGCGCCAATCGATCCGCAACACGGTGATGTTCACCCTGTTCGTCCTTCCGAATGTCGTCATCATCGCGGTCTTCAACTACTGGCCCAACATCCAGTCGTTCTATCTGAGCCTGCACTCGTGGGACTTCATCTCACCGCGCCCGATCTTCGTCGGCTTCAAGAACTACGTCGACCTGTTCACCGATCCGTCGTTCGGCACGGTCATGAAGAACTCCTTGATCTACGCCGCCTCCAGTGTGGTCTTCCCGATGCTGCTGGGTCTGGGCTTCGCGGTCGTGTTCACCTCGGGGATCCGCGGCACCGCCGTCGGCCGGGTGCTGTCGTTCGTGCCGCACATCGTCACCGGTGCCGCGATCGGCACCCTGTGGGCGTTCATGCTGAACCCGCAGTTCGGTCTCTTCCGCGCCTTCCTCGACCTGTTCGGCATCGCCTCGCCCAACTGGACCACCGATCCGAAGTGGTCATTGTGGTCGATCATCATCGTCCACGTGTGGAGCAAGATCGGCTTCGTCGCCATCATCTACTCCGCAGCGATCGCCGGTCTGCCGACCGATGTCTACGAGGCAGCCAAGATCGACGGCGCCAGTGCCTGGACGCGGTTCGTCCGCCTGACACTGCCGCTGCTGTCCCCCATCACCCTCTTCCTGGTGATCATCGAGACCCTGCACTCGTTCCAGGCCTACGAGTTGACCCGACTGCTGACCAACGGTGGTCCGGGTGAGTCGAGCACCACGCTGACCTGGTACATCTACCAGACCGCATTCCGCAGTTATGACGTCGGCCACGCAACTGCGGCGGGCGTGCTCCTGTTCTTCCTGCTCGTTGCCATCACGGCCTTCCAGTTCTATGTCAGCCGAAAGCGGGTGCACTACCAGTGAGCACAACAGAGCTGAAGGATCCGACAATCACCCCCGGGCCGCGCGCTCGACGCTATGCGTCGGTCGAGGCCAAACACCTGGTCACCAAGGTCGTGCTCTACCTCGCACTGGCCCTGATCGTCCTGATGTATGTCTTCCCCGCCTTCTGGCTGGTGACCTCGGCATTCAAGGC
>DVLP01000283.1 GCA_018715445.1 Candidatus Avipropionibacterium avicola
TCGGCACGATCCAGAAGTACGAGTTCGAGGATCACAGCTACCACGAGGTCGCGGGCGAGGTGCGCAGCTACTTCGCCCACGCGGTCGAGGCCGAGCCGGGGCTGCTCGTCGGCTCCGACCAGGGCGGACCGTTCACCGTCAACGTCGAGACCGGCGAGCGGACCGAGAACTCTGCCTCATTCCATCAGCCGACCCTCATCCAGAAGATCTTCCCCGGCCCCGGCGACAGCATGTACGCCTCGGGCTACATGCAGGGTCTGGCCGAGATCAACACCGACGGCGGCGAACCCAACGAGACCCTCGACAGCGGGCAGTACGAGAGTTGGATCGTCCGCGACGACAAGCTGTGTCTGGCCTCCTATGCCTGGAGCAAGGTGCACGAGTGGGACCCGGCGACACCGGGGACCGCACCCCGACAGCTGTTCACCAGTGCCGATGAGAAGTTCGACCGTCCGTTTGCGATGGCGTACAACCCGGAGCGGGACGAGCTGTACGTGGGCGCGGTCGCCAGCTACGGCGTCTACCAGGGCGGTCTGGCGATCTACGACTTCGACTCCGGCGAGGTCGAGTTCTTCGGCGCGGAGATCGCGCCCGACCAGGGCATCGTGTCCGCGGTGTGGAACCCGCACGACAAACTTCTCTACCTGGGCACGACGATCGACGGTGGGATGGGCACCAACCCGACCAGCATCACCGAGCTCGGACAGTTGGTGGTCTTCGATCCCGAGACCCGCACGGTGGTACGAGCAGAGCCGCCGGTCCGGCTCCGTCAGGGGGTCACCGGGCTGCTGGTCGATCCGGACGGTTCGATCTGGGGTGTGGCCGAGGAGCAACTCATGAAGGTCAGCCCCGACGGCACCGTGCGCACCCTCGGCGCGGTGAGCCCGCGCTACTCCGCTCCGCCGAACTACACCTGGGCCTGGGCGTACCTCAACTGGTCGTCACGGGACCAGATGATCTACGGCTCGGCCGGCGGCAACCTGTTCAAGGTCGATCCGCAGACCGAGCAGATCACCCAGATCGCTGACAGTGGGGCCAGTTGGGCGGCCACGGACACCCATGGTGACGTCTACTTCTCGTACCGCACTCGCTGCTTCACCTATCTGGTGCCGCAACCGATCACCGGTGTCGACGACGAGCAGAAGTGTCTCGCGGTCCGGGCCCTGCAGGAGGGGCGGACGCTGGACACCTCGGGACTCGACCGGGGTGGTCGCTCGTACTACGAGAAGCTCGCCCAGCGCGTCGCCGATGGCAAGCTCACCGACGCGGAGCAGGGGTACTGCCAGCGCTGACGCCTCACCGAGGCAGTTCGAGCTCCCCAGCGCGCGGGGTGCCCACCGATTCGCGCATCACCACGTGGGTGCCGAAGACGACCTCGGCCGGCATCCGGCCCGGCTCCTCACCGAGGGCGAGCCGGGCGGCCCGGCGGCCGAGCTCGACGAAGGGCATGTGGACCGTGGTCAGCGCGGGGACCAGTGCGTCGACATGGCGCATGTCGTCGAAGCCGACGATCGACAGGTCCTGCGGCAGGTCGAGCCCGAGCTGGCGGGCGCCGCGGATGGCGCCCAGGGCGAGGGTGTCGCTCTCGGCGAAGATCGCCGTGATGTCGGGATGCGCCTCCAGCAGGGTGCGCACCCCCTCCTGCCCGGTGCCGGGGAGCAGGGGTCCTTCGACCGTACGACTCGGCTCGGCGGCGAGCCCGTGGTCGGCGAAGGCCTGGGCCACCCCACGTTGGCGGGCATCGGAGGTGGAGTAGCCCCGGGGGCCGCGGATGACGCCGATCGAACGGTGCCCACGTCCGACGAGCACGCCGACGGCGGCGGCTGCGCCACCCGCGCTGTCGTAGTCGAGGACGGTCAGCCCGGGGGTGGCGAGCCCTTCGACGCCGCGACCGCAGAACAGCAACGGCACGTCGCGATCCTGCATCCGCGCGGCGACCGAGGCGACCGTGCTGTGCCACCGCTGGTCCGGGTAGACCCCTCCGATGACGATCACCGCACCGACCCGGGCGTCGTCGGTCAGTGCTTCCAGGATGGCCAGCTCGCGGTCGAGGTCGGCCTGGGTGACCGAGATCGTGCAGGTCCGTCCGGCGTGGGCGCTGGCGTCCTCCACCCCGGCCACGGCCGAGGCGATCACCAGATGCCCCAGCGTCGATGCGACGATCGCGACCTGCGGCTCGGAGTGCCGGCCCCGGCGGATCCTCCGGTAACCGAGGGCCTCGACGGCGGCCAGGACCCGATCCCGGGTGCCGTCGGTCATGGGATGGTCCCCGCTCAGGGCCCGTGACGCGGTCGCCAGGGAGACCCCAGCATGCTCGGCCACATCCTTCAGGGTCGGCACATCACTGCCGGTCCGTCCGCGCCCCATCGCCACATCCCATCAGTCGCTGTAATTTCCCTCCCAGTTTTCCACATCGGAGTGCGCCACGTCAGGCAAGGAGCGGAGCCCGTACGGGGACGACCACCGTGCACGGTCACCAGTCGCCGGCGGTGCCGGCCCCGGCTGCGGAGCTGAGCTGTTCGGACGTCCCGGGCACCAGGTCCACCACGGCAACACCCGAACCGGCCAGCGGGACGTCGATGATCGTTCGTCCTGCCTCCTGACCGGTGGCGGGCGGCAGGATCGCGAGTCGGTCCACCGCGTCGTGGATCGTCAGCTGGTCCACCACGAGTGGCACGGGATGCTCGATGGTGACCCGGGCCAGGTCCACCTCCTCATCCACGTTCGCCACCACCACCCGCAGACCACGCTTGCCCCGGCCTACGGCAGCACCGACGACCTCCGGATCGCTGCAGGTCAACGGCCAGTGGTCCCCACCGCTGCGCAACAGCTGGGCGAAGATGTCGAAGGCCAGACCCCGGTGGTTCGGCTGCCCGCTGGCGTCGAACAGTCCCCAGCGGGGCGAGGTGTTCGCCGAGTAGTAGTGCGCCTGGTCAATCGGCGCGGACTGCATCACCAGCAGTGCCCCCAGCGTGTGGGCCAGACCTGCCGGGCCCTGCATCTGCTCGGTCAGCCGGGCGACGTGGTCGTGGCGCTGTGCCTTGTAGGCGCTGAAGATGGTGCGCCGTCCGTCGCCGTGGACCGGACGCAGGGACCACTCCCCGAGGTGGCTCTCGGCCCCGGTGAGGCCACAGTCGTCGAGGAAGGCCCGTACGGCTTGCGATGCGGTGGTGATCGTGCCCAGATCTGGCAGATAGGCGTGCCAGGACACGAAGTCCACCGGTACGCCGCGCTCGGCCAGCTCGGCGATTCCTTGGCCCCACGCAGAATCTGGCTGCAGGACGCTGGTGGCGAACCCGGACAGCCCGACCCTCAGCTCGGGATCGACCTGCTTGATCGCGTGGGCGACCCGGTCGTAGCGGTCGAAGAGCTCCTGCGGCGTACCGTCCCAGTTCTTCGGTCCGTGGGGTTCGTTCCAGAACTCCCACCACCGGATGCCCCACGCATGACCGTCCGCCCAGCCGTGGTTGTAGTGCCGCACGACATTGGCGCAGACCCGGGCCAGGGCCTCAGGATCCCAACGATGCTGGGAGTTCCACATCAATCGCGGTTGGTGCTCGATGCTCTCACCGAGCCGGAAGTAGATCTCGATCCCGGCATCACGCAGGTGGCCCAGGAGATCGTCGGTCAGCGCGAACTCGTAGCTGTCCGGATCGTCGGGGTCGGCTGTCGGGTCAGGGAAGAGATGATGCAGGTCAACCGTGTTGTGGGCGTCGAACGGTGCGTCGTGAAGTCTGGCGACCGGGATCTGCCAGCGCTGGTACCAGGGAGTGAGGTCGAGCCAGTAGTTGCCGGAGACGCCGGCCCCGTTCACGCCATTGACCAGCCTCAGCGGGACGGGTCGCGCAGTGGTGTCCAGGCTGAGCCGGGCCGTGGCGCCCAACGAGGAGGGCCGGGGAGACGCAGGTGTCGCCATGGGATCAGGCTAGCGTCAGCGCGATGCCGACTGATCGGATTTCGGCTTGCACCGAGCCGGGGCCCCCCGAGTACGGTGGGCGGGTGAATCTCGAGCTCCACTCCCTGTCCTCAGACGCCGATCCCGCTGCAGTACGGAAGTGGTGGGAAGCCGTACGACTCGGGTTCCACCAGGGCCGGGGCAACGACGACTCGTTCAACCGGTTCCTGGCTGATTCGAAGGTCGATGCCACGACGATGTGGCAGGTGCCCGACCCGGACGATCCGCAGGGACTGCCGGTCGGGACCCTGGTCGGGTTCGACAAGTCGATCAACGCCGGTCACGCCGATCTGCCGGCCCGCCTGATCAGTGACGTCACGGTGCGGCCGACCCATCGACGACGTGGACTGCTGCGCCGCATGATCACCGCCGACCTCACCGACGCCCGCGAGCGCGGCCTGCCGGTGGCCGCCCTGACCGTCACCGAGGCGACGATCTATTCACGATTCGGATTCGGCGTCACCACCACCGGGCAGCGCATCGAGGTGGAGAGCGCGGAGCGTTTCGGTTTCCAGCCCGGAGTGGAGCCAACCGGACGGGTGCGCCTGGTCGCCCCCGGCGACGGAATCCACGCCATCAACGCCGTCTTCACCCAGTTCCATGCCCAGACCCGCGGCTCGGTGCAGTGGCCACAGTTCTACCAGGACTGGATGTCCGGGGCCTACGACCACGAGGCCGACGGCCCGGACAAGAAGACCTGGTGCGCCCTGCACGTCACCGCGGACGACCAGGTCGACGGGTTCGCCCTCTACCGCATCGGCGAGCGGGGCGACGGTCCCCGACCCGTCGAGGTCTCGATGTTGATCGCCACGAACCCGGCCGCGCACCTCGGCCTGTGGCAGTACCTCGCCTCGATCGACCTGACCGGGATCGTGAAGTACCACAACGCTCCGCTGGACGATCCGCTGCCGTGGGCGATGCGCGACCGGCGCGGCTACAAGGTCGTCGGGCTCGGCGACCGGGTGTGGACCCGGATCCTGGACCCGATCCGCTGCCTGTCCGCGCGCCCGTGGCGGGCGGACGGCTCGATCGTGGTCGGGATCGACGACCCGATGGACCTGGCCGGTGGCCGGTTCCGGATCACCACCACCGCCGGGACCGCCGAGGTCAGCGCCACCGACGAGCCCGCCGCGGTCACCATCCCGATCGACGTCCTGGCCGGGCTGTGGCTGGGCGGGGCGAAGGTGCCGCAGATCGCGGCCACCGGACGCCTGGGTGGCACCCCGGAGGCCATCGAGGAGCTCAGCGAGCTGATGGACCTGGCGACACCGCCGTACGGCGTGACCTTCTTCTGATCAGCCGACGACCAACACCCGCTGCAGGATGTCGGCCACGGTGATGACGCCCAGGGGTGCCTCACCGGTGCCGACCACGGCCAACTGGTTGCGCGTCTCCCGCAGCTGCGCCACCGCCTGGTAGACGGGCAGCTCGGGGTCGAGCACCAGCAACGGCCGGGCGTACGGCGCCAACGGTTCGTCGGCACCGGCGGTGAGCACGTCACGCACGTGCACCAGCCCGGTGAGCCGGCCGCCGTCGGACAGCAGGATCCGCAGGTGCCCCGAGCTCGTGGCCACTTCCCGGACCCGGGCGACGGTGTCGTCGACCGTGACCGCCACCGGCGGATCGGCCTCGTCGACCAGGTCGGCCACGGTCAACCGCTCCAGCTCCAGCACCCCGGTGACCTGTGCGGTGAACCGGGCGTCGAGGGCTCCGACGTTGGCCGAGTGGCGGACCAGCTGCTGCAGGTCGTCACTGGTCTGGCCGTTGGCGATCTCGTTGGTCGGCTCGACCCCGCAGCGGCGCAACAACCAGTTGGCACTGGAGTTCAACGCCACCAGCAGCGGGCGGGTCACCCACATGAAGGCCCGCATCGGCAGGGCCAGCAGGGTGGCCGACGCCTCCGGGTGGGCGATCGCCCAGGACTTGGGAGCCATCTCCCCCACCACCAGGTGCAGGAAGGTGACGACCAACAGCGCGAGCACGAAGGAGATGATGTCGCCGGCGACCTTCGGCAGGCCGAGGCCCTCGAGCGGGATCATCAGCCAGTGGTGGACCGCCGGCTTGGTGATGGCACCCAGTGCCAGGGTGCAGGCGGTGATCCCCAACTGCGACCCGGCCAGCAGGACGGTCAGCTCGGACGAACTGCGCAGGGCGGCTCGTGCCGAACGGCTCTGCGGTGCGGCCTCCTCGAGGCGGTGGCGACGAGCGGCCAGCAGGGCGAACTCGATGGCGACGAAGAAGGCCGACAACGCGATGATCGCGATCGTGACCGGGACGACGACAGCGGGATGGTCAAGCATGCTCAGCCTCCTGCTCGTCCTCGTCGCTGTCGGGCAGCTCGACCACGTCGATCCGCAGCCGCGACGGGACATGCCGCTCGACCTCGGTGACCTCGGCGACCAGGGCCCGTGGGACCGGACGACCCGGCTCGGCCAGCTCGGCGGTGTCCAGGGGGAGGTGAATCTCCACCCGGTCACCGATCTCGGGCAGTGCGCCGTGACCGGCGATCACCAGTCCGGCCAGGGTTTCCTGGTCGCCACGGGGCAGCTCCCGTCCGATCGCTCGCTCGACCTCGTCCAGCGGTGTCTCACCGAGCACCAGCCATCGGTCCTCGCCGTCCTGGCTCACCCAGGCGGTCGGTTCCGGGTCGTGCTCGTCGACCAGGTCGCCCATGATCTCCTCGGCCATGTCCTCAACGGTGACGATGCCTGCCAGGCCGCCGTACTCGTCGATCACACAGGCCAGTTCCTCGCCGGACTCGGTGAGGGCGGCCAGTGCATCGGGCAGTCCCATCGTGGTCGGCACGAGCACGCCGGGCCGGGTGATCGTGGCCACCCGGTCGCCGTCGCGCTCCGCAGGCAGGTCCAGCAGGTCGTGCAGGTCCACCACCCCGGCCACGTCGCGCTGCGCGTCGATCACCGGGTAGCGGGAGTGCTCGGTGGCCATCCGATGGCGTACGTCGGCAATGGTGTCGTCGATCTGGACGACCCCGGTGCGGGCCAGCGGCACCATCGCGTGCTCGACGTCACGCTCGGGGAAGTCGATGATCCGGTCGATCAGCACCGACAGGTCCTGCGGCAGGGCCCCGGCCACTGCTGAGTCGGCGACGATGTGCTCGAGGTCCTGACGGGTCGCGGCGTGCTCGACATCGTGGACCGGCTCGATCCGGAAGAGTCGCAGCAGCAGGTTCGAGGCCTTGTCGAAGAAGGCGATCAGCCAGCCCAGGACGAGCAGGTAGATGCTGGTCGAGCGGGCGAGCTTGGTCGCCACCTGTTCGGGGCGGGCGATGGCCAGGTTCTTCGGGAACAGCTCACCGAACAGCATCTGCACCAGGGTGGACACCAGCAGCGCCACCACGGTGCCGATCGCGAGTCCGACCCCGGTCGGGACGGACACCCCCAGTGCGGTGCTGATCGAGCGCCCGATCAACGGTTCGGCCACGTAGCCGACCAGCAGTCCGGTGATGGTGATGCCGAGTTGGGCGCCCGAGAGCATGAACGAGGTGCGCTTGGTGACCGCCAGTGCCCGGGTGGCCGCCGCGTCCCCCTGGGCGGCCCGGGCGGACAACCGTGACCGGTCGACCGCCATGTAGGCGAACTCCTGGGCGACGAAGTACCCCGTGACGACGGTGATGGCGAGCACCACGACGATGCCCAGCGCCAGGGTGAGCGCCCACATCAGTTCCTCCCCCCTTCACGCAGTTGTGACGAAGGGAGGCCGATACTTTGAGATTCCATCAAGGTCCTTTTGCAGACGGTGACGCCCACACCGTACAGCACGACGGCAACGACACCCCGCCCCCGCGCGGTTTACCGCAGGTCATTCGATCTGCACACCTTCCTGCGTGGTGCAGACCAACGCAACGCGAGTCAGAACCGCCCAACGGGCGTCAACCGCACCGAACACACCCCCTGTGAGGACGACCACTCGCGGCGACGACGCCGATCACCCCTGGTGGGGATAGCGGTGGTCGTGGGGCGGGTCGAAGGTCTCCTTGACCGACCGGGTGCTGGTCCAGCGCATCAGGTTCTGCCGCGCACCCGCCTTGTCATTGGTGCCGCTGCCGCGACCCCCGCCGAAGGGTTGTTGCCCCACGACGGCACCGGTCGGCTTGTCGTTGACGTAGAAGTTGCCGGCCGCGAACCGCAGCCGATGGCTGAGCTGCGCAACGGCCTCACGATCGCGGGCGAAGATCGCCCCGGTCAGTCCGTACGGGGTCGCGGACTCGGCCTGCTCGACGACCCGGTCGAGGTCGGCGTCGTCGAAGACGTGGACCGCCAGGATCGGTCCGAAGTACTCCGTGGTGAAGGCCTCGTCGCTCGGGTCCTGCCCGAGCAGGACGGTCGGTCGGACGAACCAGCCGACCTCGTCATCGGTGCTCCCGCCGGCGACCACGTCGAGACTGTCAGTCGCGTGCGCTCGCTCGATCGCCGTACGGTGCTTGGCAAAGGCGCGCTCGTCGATGACGGCGCCGAGGAAGTGCCGGAAGTCGCGCGGGTCGCCCATCGACAGTGCTTCGGTCTCGGAGACCAGGTCGTCGCCCATCCGCTCCCAGACCGAGCGCGGTACGTACGCCCGGGACGCGGCCGAGCACTTCTGCCCGCTGTAGTCGAAGGCCCCTCGCAGCAGCGCGACCCGCAGCGCCTCGGGATCGGCCGACGGGTGGGCGATCACGAAGTCCTTGCCCCCGGTCTCCCCGACCAGGCGCGGGTAGGTGCGGTAGCGATCCAGGTGGCCTCCGACCTCACGCCACAGGTGTTGGAAGGTCGCGGTCGACCCGGTGAAGTGGATCCCCGCCAGGTGCGGGCTGGCCAGGGCGACCTCGGAGACGGCCAGACCGTCACCGGGCAGCATGTTGATCACCCCGGGCGGCAGTCCGGCCTCGGTGAGCAGCTCCATGGTGAGAGTGGCGGCCAGTTGCTGGGTGGGGCTCGGCTTCCACACCACGGTGTTGCCCATCAGGGCGGGCGCTGTCGGCAGGTTGCCGGCGATCGCCGTGAAGTTGAACGGCGTGATCGCGTAGACGAAGCCTTCGAGCGGACGGTGGTCGAGGCGGTTCCAGATCCCCGGACTGTTGGCGACCGGCTGCTCGGCCAGCACCTGTGAGGCGTAGTGGACGTTGAAGCGCCAGAAGTCGATCAGCTCGCAGGCGCTGTCGATCTCGGCCTGGACGGCCGTCTTGCCCTGCCCCAGGACGGTGGCGGCATTGAGTCGTTGGCGCCACGGTCCGGCCAACAGTTCGGCGGCTCGCAGGAAGACGGCGGCCCGCTCGTCGAAGGGCAGGTCCCGCCAAGTCGGGCCGGCCTCGATCGCGGCGTCGACGCCGCGACGGGCGTCCTCGGTGGTGGCATTGCGGATCGTCCCCAACACGTGCTGGTGGTCATGGGGTTGGACGACCGGGATCTCAGCGCCCTGACCCTCCTGCCACTGTCCTGCGATCCAGGCGGGCAGATCGCGTGTTTGTCCTTGCAGGGTGTCGATCGCGGCCTTCAGCTCATCGCGCTCCGGGGTCCCGGGGGCGTAGCTGAGGTTGGGCTCGTTGACCGGCGACGGCACGGTGGTGCTGGCGTCCATGTCAGGCTCCCTCCAGAGTTGTCGGTTGCCCGGTAGCCTGCCATGCAGAGCGGGAGGACACCATGGATTCAGCACACGGGCCGTCGAACCAGGAGCCAACGCCACAGGGAGTCACGACCCAGACCCATCAGGTCCGGGTCGCCGAGGTCCCCGCGAGCGAGGCCTTCACCTGGCACACCCGCCCCGGCGCGATGCTGCGACTGACACCGGCCGCGTTGGCCTCGGTGGTGGCCGAACCCGAGCCCGGACTCGCCGTCGGGACCCACGCACGCCTGCGGGTCGGCCCGGGACCGGGGATCGGCTGGGTCGCCGAGCACACCGAGCGCTGGAGCGATCCCGACACCGGCCGGTACGGCTTCGTCGACGAGCAACTGCGCGGGCCGTTCCGCCGATGGCAGCATCGCCACCTCATCAGCGAGGCCGACCCCTCAGGCGCGGTGATCCGTGACGAGGTCTCCTGGGCACTGCCCCGCCTGGCCGGGCCCGGGCGGGGGATCACCGCCCACCAGGTGGAGCGGATGCTGCAGTACCGCGCCCGTCAGGTCGTGGCCGACCTCACCTGGCAGCAGCAGCATCCGGGCCCTCGCCTGTCGATCGCTGTGACCGGGGCCGGTGGTCTGGTCGGTCGCCAACTCGTGGCTTTCCTGTCCAGTCAGGGACATCGGGTCCGCGCGTTGCGCCGCGGGAGTGACTGGGACCCGGACCAGGACTGGGTGGCCCGCGGCGTGCTGGACGAGGTCGACGTGGTCGTCCATCTGGCCGGCGAGCCGATCGGGCGTCGCTTCACCGCCGCCCACAAGGAGCGCATCCTGACCAGTCGGACCCGCAGCACCGCCCTGTTGGCCCGCACCCTCGCCGATCTGTCGGCCGACGGTCGCGAGCGGTCCCTGGTCTGCGCCTCGGCGATGGGCTGGTACGGCGCCGACACCGGTGACGTCGTCCTCGACGAGGACCGACCGTCCGGCCACGACTTCCTGGCCGAGGTCTGCCGGGCCTGGGAGCAGGCGGCCGAACCCGCGCGGGCGGCCGGGCTGCGGACCGTGCACGTGCGGACCGGCATCGTGCAGTCGGCCGCCGGGGGCCAGCTCGCACTGCAGCTACCACTGTTCCGGGCCGGCGTGGGCGGGCCGTTGGGCTCGGGTCGGCAGTGGATGTCGTGGATCGCACTGGACGACCTGGTCGGGCTCTATGCCTTGGCGGTGGTCGATCCGAGCCTGTCGGGCCCGGTCAATGCGGCCGCACCCGAGCCCGTACGGGCCGACGAGTACGCCGCCGTCCTGGCCAAGGTCCTCTCCCGGCCGCACGCCCTGCGGGTCCCACCGTTGGGCCCTCGACTGTTGCTGGGCCGCGAGGGGGCCGAGCAGTTGGCGCTGGCGGACAACCGACTCTCGAGTGCGCGGGCCGAGTCGTGGGGGCACCGCTTCCGCTTCCCGGACCTGGACGCCGCGCTGCGTCACGAGCTCTGCGTGGTGTGAGGGGACCCGTACGGTCAGGGGTTGAACTTGTTACTCACGAGTAGCACAATGGGTGCTACCGGCGAGTAGGTCAGCCGGTCCTCGCCCACGACGTGTCGAAGGACTCCCGCGATGAGCCACTACAAGTCCAACCTGCGTGACATCGAGTTCAACCTCTTCGAGGTGCTGAACCGTCAGGACGTGCTGGGCACCGGCCCGTACGACGAGGTCGACGCCGAGACCGCCCGCGAGATCCTCGCCGAGGTCGAGACCCTGACCCGGACCCGCCTGGCCGAGGCCTTCTCCGACCACGAGCGGGAGCAGCCCTCCTTCGATCCCCAGACCCACAGCGTGACGATGCCAGAGTCGTTCGCGAAGGCGTACCGGGAGTGGATGGATGCCGAGTTCTTCCGTCTGGAGCTGCCCTCCGAGATCGGTGGCACCCAGGCACCGCCGTCGCTGACCTGGTCGATCGCTGAGCTGCTGCTGGGCGCCAACCCACCGATCCACATGTACGCCGCCGGGCCCAAGTTCGGTCAGGTGGTCTGGGCCAACGGCACCGAGCGGGACCAGAAGATCGCCCGCCACATGGTGGAGCGCAAGTGGGGCGCCACCATGGTGCTCACCGAGCCGGACGCAGGCTCCGACGTCGGCGCCGGCCGCACCAAGGCCACCCCGAACGACGACGGCACCTGGACGATCGAGGGCGTCAAGCGCTTCATCACCTCCGGCGACCAGGACATGACCGAGAACATCATGCACCTGGTGCTCGCCCGCCCGGTCGGCGTCGACGGCGTCGGCGGCCCGGGCACCAAGGGCCTCAGCCTCTTCCTGGTGCCCAAGCACCACTTCGACGTCGAGACCGGTGAGCTCACCGGAGAGCGCAACGGCGCCTTCGTCACCGGCGTCGAGCACAAGCTCGGCATCCAGGTCTCCACCACCTGCGAGCTCACCTTCTCCGGCCACGGCACCCCGGCCAAGGGCTGGCTGCTGGGCGAGGTCCACAACGGCATCAAGCAGATGTTCCAGGTCATCGAGTACGCCCGGATGATGGTGGGCACCAAGGCCATCGCCACCTTGTCGACCGGCTACCTCAACGCCCTCGACTACGCCAAGCAGCGTGTCCAGGGCGCCGACCTGACCCAGTCCACCGACAAGACCGCACCGCGGGTGACGATCACCCACCACCCCGATGTCCGTCGTTCCCTGATGACGCAGAAGTCCTTCGTGGAGGGCATGCGTTCGCTGGTGCTCTACACCGCCTCGATCCAGGACCGGGTGCAGGTCGCCCAGGCCGCCGGCGAGCGCGACGAAGCGGCCGAGAAGCTCAACGACCTGCTGTTGCCGATCGTGAAGGGGTACGGCTCCGAGCGCTCCTGGGTGCTGTTGGGCACCGAGTCCCTGCAGACGCTCGGCGGCTCGGGGTTCCTGACCGACTACCCGATGGAGCAGTACGTCCGCGACGCCAAGATCGACACCCTTTACGAGGGCACCACCGCGATCCAGGGGCAGGACCTGTTCTTCCGCAAGATCGTGCGCGACAACGGCCAGGCCCTCGGCGCGATCTCCGCCGAGATCGCCCAGTGGATCGGCGCCGACGACGCCAACCCGCAGTTGAAGGACGAGCGTGGCCTGCTGCAGCGGGGCCTCGAGGACGCCGGGACGCTGGTCGGCCTGATGGTCCAGGACCTGCAGAGCTCCTTGCCCGGGGCGCCCGAGGGCGATCCGCGCAACATCTACAAGGTCGGCCTCAACACCACCCGACTGCTGATGGCACTCGGTGACGTCGTGGTGGCCTGGCTGCTGCTGCGGGGCGCCGAGGTCGCCCTCGACCGGCTGAACCAGGACCTCTCCGAAGCCGACCAAGCCTTCTACGAGGGCAAGGTCGCCTCGGCGCGGTGGTTCTGCACCACGGTCCTGCCGAAGCTGACCGCCGAGCGCAAGATCGCCGAGCGGACCAGCCTCGACGTGATGGACCTGCCGGAGTCCGCCTTCTGACCGAGTCGTTGACCGTCGCTCGGGCGGGTGGATAGGTTTCTTCGGGACAGCAGTTCCACTGGATGGATCGGATACCGCCCATGTCCCGGCCTCGGGTCGCCCTCATCGCCACGGCCTGGTTCCGTGACTCCCACGCCGATGTCCTCGCCGGCCCCTTGGTGCGCGGCTACCCGTGGAACGGCGAGCACCAGCCGTCGCGGATCGAGATCGTCTCGGCCCACATCGAGCAGCACGGCGTGCTGGGGCCGGAGGGGCAGGAGCTCGACGTCGGCCTGCCGATCCTCGCCGAAGCAGGGATCCCGCAGTACGAGACACCGGCCGAAGCGCTCGGCGCCGGTCGCCCCGGGGTCAATGTCGACGGCGTCCTGATCATCGGCGAGCACGGCCGCTACGAGGAGAACGAGTGGGGCCAACAGGTCTACCCGCGCCGCCGCCTCTTCGACGCCTGCATCTCGGCGATGATCGCGACCGACACCTTCATCCCGATCGCCAATGACAAGCACCTGGCGTGGAACTGGACCGACGCCAAGGCCATGTACGACACCGCCGCCAGTCTCGGAGTCCCCTTGCTCGCCGGGTCCACCATCCCGCTGTCCTGGCGCCGACCCCGGGGTACCGCATGGCCGTACGGGGCGCAGCTCGATGCGATCGTCGGTGCGGCCTACGGACCGTTCGAGCGGTACGGCTACCACTGCCTCGAGGGCGTGCAGGCCTTCGCCGAGCGCCGGGCCGGCGGCGAGACCGGGGTGGCCGAGGTCCACGGATGGGCCGGAGCCGAAGCGGCCGACGGAGTGGCGACGATCGACTCCGCGCTGCTGGAGCGGGCCATTGCGGCCCACGGGGTGGCACCCGACGACATCGGCGCTGCCATCGACCGGATCGAGCACGTCATCACCGCCACCCATCGCGACGGGCTGCGCTCGGCGGTCGTCCTGTCACCGGCCCTGCGCAGCTTCTCGGTGGCCGCCACCGGCCCGGACCACGAGGTCGACGCCGAGTTGCACCTGCAACCGGGACGGCCGCACTCCCACTTCGCCTTCCTGGCACGGGCCGTCGAGTCCTTGATGCTGGAGCGCCGCCCGCCGTACCCGGTCGAGCGGACCCTGCTGACCGGCGGGATCCTCGACCACGCGATGAAGTCGGCCCACGGAGCGGTCGAGCCGGCCACCCCACACCTTGACGTCACCTACGAGGTCGAGGCCGACATCCCTGCCACCGGCGTCCCGCTGGACCCGTACGAACTCGCCGACCACTGACCTGACCACCGTTGAGGAGCACCATGCCCGAGAGCCGTCGTCCCCGTATCGCCCTGGTCATCACGACCTGGTACGAGGCCTCCCATGCCGACGTCCTGGCCACCGGCCTGATCAAGGGCTATGACTGGGGTGACCAACTGATCGAGCCGCGGGTGGAGGTGGTCTCGGCCTACATGGAGCAGCGCGGCATCTCGGCCAAGGGCCGCAACAAGCCCGACATCGGCGTCGACATCCTCACCGAGGCAGGGATCCCGATGTACGACACCCCGGCCGAGGCGCTCGGTGCCGGGCATCCCGGCGTGAACGTCGACGGCGTGCTGATCATCGGCGAGCACGGCGACTACGAGGACAACGAGTGGGGCCAGAAGCTCTACCCCCGACGGCGCCTGTTCGACTCGGTGCTGTCGGCGATGATCGCGACCGACACCTTCGTCCCGGTCTTCAACGACAAGCACCTGGCATGGAACTGGACCGACGCCAAGGCGATGTACGACAACGCCCGCCGGCTGGGGGTGCCGTTCATGGCGGGCTCGACCGTCCCCATCGCGTGGCGCCGCCCGGTCGGCACCGAGTGGCCGATGGACGCGCCGATGACCGCGATCGTCGGAGCCGGGTACGGCGGCTTCGAGGTGTACGGATATCACGGCCTGGAAGGGATCCTGTCCTTCACCGAGCGCCGAGCCGGTGGTGAGAGCGGCGTCGTCGAGGTCCGCGGCTACGACGGCGACCGGGTCGGCGAGGGGCTGTCCCAGCTCGATCCCGCCCTCGTCCGCGCCGCGGTGGCGGCCCACCCGGTGGACGAGGCCGACATCGACTCGGTCATCGAGAAGACCGACCAGGTGATCACCTTCACCCACCGTGACGGCCTGGTCTCGGGTCTGCTGCTCTCCTCCGGACTGCAGTCCTTCTCGGTGGCCGCGAAGGGTCCCGACCACGAGGTGAGCGCCGAACTGCTGCTGCAGGGTGCGCCCCACAGTCACTTCCTCTTCCTGGGTCGCGGTGCCGAGACCCTGTTCCTCACCGGAGAGCCCCCGTACCCGGTGGAGCGGACGTTGTTGGCCGGCGGCATCATCGACCACGCCGTCCGCAACGCCCGCGGCGCGTTCGACGAGAAGGCCGAGCACCTCGACGTCGCCTGGACCGTGCCGGAGCACATCCCCGGCACCGGGATCCACCTCGAGCCCTTCCGCCATGCTGACAGTTAAGGCCCGCTCCGCGGGACACGCTGACAGTTGAGGCCCGCTCCGCGGATCCGCTCGACAACGACAACGCTCCCCCGGCCGAAGCCGGGGGAGCGTTGTCGTTGTTGCTCAGCTGGTGATCAGAGCTGGGCCTTGCCGGACTTGGCCGCAGCCGTGAGGGCGTCGGCCTTGCGGTCGGCCGCCTTGTCCAGATCCGCCTTCGGAGCCGGGGCTGCCTTGCGCGACATCGTCGAGGCGCCGGGCTGGAGGTCAGCGAACTGGCCTTCCTGAGCGCCACGCACGCGGTTGTCGTCGCCGACCGGGGCCGGGTCGTTGCCCTCACCGGTGAGCGAACCGCGGATGATGTTGCCGTTCAGCTGGACACCCTCGGTGTTGTCGTCGATCGCGACATCCTTGCCGAAGTAGTTCGAGCCGCCGTCGCAGGTGCCGAACAGGGTGCCGGAGCCGAGCTGGACGCCAGCGTTGCCACTGAAGGTGGCGACCCCGTCGACCTCGGAGGCGCAGACCTGGCTGCCCGAGCGTGCACCGGTCACGGTCAACGCACCGGCGAGGGTGGAGTTGACCACGTCGGCGTACAGCGGGTTCTCTGCGGTCACACCCTTGAGGGTGCTGTCCTTGAGGTAGGCCTCGCCGTTGGTGACCTTCACCGCGCCGTTGGCGGTCAGGCCCTCGGCGTACAGGAACGGGGTGCCGTCGCCGGCGCCGGTCTCGACGAAGCTGCCGACGCTGGAGCCCGAGGTGTAGACACCGAAGCCGCCGCGGCTGGTGACCCGACCCTCGACGGTGGTGTCGGTCATGTCGAGGTAGCCGTTCTCCTGGATCACGACGACGTCAGCGAAGCTGCCGCCGGTGACGACCAGGTCGGCGCCGGAGCGCACGGTGACCTTGCCCTCGACAGTGGTGCCGTCCAGCACACACGACTTGTCCTTGGGGACCACGAGGTCACCCGGGACGGTGACGGCGCCGGCCTCACCCACACAGGTGGTGGTCAACGCGGCCTGCGACACGGCGGCCGGCGCTGCAATGAGGGACGCTGCAGCGAGCGCGCCGGCGAGCACGCTGACCCGCGCCTTGACTGTCAACTTCATCGGTGAACCTTTCGGTAAGTCAGATCGGGAACAAGGGCGACACTATTCAGAGAATCAGATCCAAATCAACCCTCCGTCCATCGGGGAACCGGATTCTGGATGAACTTCACATGACACCGGAATCAGGCGGACACACAAGGATCATCCGAGGAACACCCCAGATCCCTGTCCCTGTTGGAGAACTCGTGAGTAACCCCTCGACCCCGGTGACTCAAGGTGGGGTCGAGGGTCATCGGTCACCTCAGTGGAGCAACGCCAGTCCGGGATTCGCCAGCAGATCGGCGATCAGCGCCAGGAATCGCGAACCGGTCGCCCCGTCAATCATTCGATGATCGAACGAAAGGGCCAATGTCATCACCGATCGCGGCTCGATCCGCTCGTCGGCTCCCGAACCCACCACCCACGGGCGACGCTGGATCGCACCGAGGGCCAGGATCCCGGCCTCCCCCGGATTGAGGATGGGGGTTCCGGCGTCCACACCGAAGACCCCGACGTTGGTGACGGTGAAGGTGCCGCCGGTCATCGCCGACGGTCGGGTCCGGCCCGCTCGTGCGGTGGCCACCAGATCGTCCAGGGCCTCCGACAGCTCGGCGAAGGAGAGCCGATCGGCGTCCGGGATGTTGGGGACCACCAGGCCACGACCGGTGGCAGCGGCGATGCCCAGGTTGACCCGTCCGTGATAGACGATCTCCTGCGCCGCTTCGTCCCAGGAGGCATTGAGGTCAGGGAACTGGCGCAGCGCCAGACAGACCACCCGCGCCGCGATCAACGTCGGCGAGATCCGGACGTCGCGGTACTCCTTGCGCGACTTCAACATCTCGATCAACTCGACCGTGCCGGTCGCATCGAAGGTCAACCACTCGGTGGTGTGCGGGGCGGTGAAGGCCGAGGCCACCATCGCCTGCGCCATCACCTTGCGGATCCCCTTGATGGGTTCGCGGTGGGACTCCAGGGTCGCCACCCGTCCCTCGGCCCGCAGTGGTCCGTTCGCTGCTTCCTGGGCCGCCGCCTCGGCAGCCTCGGCCGCGGCATGGACGTCGTCGCGGGTGATCACGCCACCGTCACCGGAGCCGACGACCCTGGCGAGGTCGACCCCGAGATCCTTGGCCAGCTTGCGCACCGGAGGCTTGGCCAGCACGGATCCGGTGGGGATCCCGGGCTCGGTGTCGGCCGTGCCCGGCGACGGCAAGGGGTCCCCCGACGGCTTGACCGCGGGGGCGGTGGCCAACGACTCGGCTTCGTCGATCCGGCGCGAGACCGGCACCTCGGGGGTGAACGCGGAGGCCAGTTGGGTGTGCAGCTCCTGGCGTTCGGTCTCGGCGTCGCCCGAGCCCTTGCGTGGGCGGCGCTTGGCCTCGGTCTCCCGCGGGCCGTACCCGACCAGGTTGGCGACCCGACCGTCACCGGACTCCGACTCGATCTCGTCGCCCGATCCGTCGTCGATCGTGATGATGGGCGCCCCGACCTCGACGGTCTCGCCCTCGCGGGCCAGGAGGGTGACCACGGTGCCGTCGTACGGGATCGGCAGCTCGACCAGCGACTTCGAGGTCTCCACCTCGACGACGATGTCGTTGACCTTGACGGTGTCGCCCTCGGCGACCAACCAGGTCACGATCTCGGCTTCGACCAGTCCCTCACCGGGGTCGGGAAGGCGGAACTGCTTCATGGTCAGGTTCTCCCGTCAGTCGGCAAACTCGGTGGCGACAAGCTCAGTGGGCCAGGGATCGGTCGACGGCGTCGAGGATCCGGTCCAGGTCCGGCAGGTAGTGGTCCTCCACCCGTGAGGCAGGGTACGGGGTGTCGAAGCCCCCGACCCGCAGGACCGGTGCCTCCAGCGAGTAGAAGCACTGCTCGCTGATCCGGGCCGCGAGCTCCGAGCCCAGTCCGAGCGTGGTCGGCGCCTCGTGCACGGTGATGGCGTGGCCGGTGCGTTGCACCGACTCGGCGATGGTGGCCATGTCGATCGGGGAGAGCGTGCGCAGGTCGATCACCTCGATGCTGCGTCCCTCCTCCTCGGCTGCGATCGCTGCGTCCACACAGGTCTTGACCATCGGTCCGTACGCCAGCACCGTCGCATCGGTGCCGGACCGTACGACCCGGGCGCTGTGCAACGGGGCCGGGGTGCCGTTCAGGTGGACCTCACCCTTCTCGTGGTAGCGCCGCTTCGGCTCGCAGAAGATCACCGGGTCGTCAGAGGCGACTGCCTGCTGGATCATCCAGTACGCGTCGTCGGGGTTCGAGCAGGACACCACCTTCAGCCCGGGAGTCTGGGCGAAGTAGGCCTCCGGTGACTCGGAGTGGTGCTCGATCGCGCCAATCCCTCCACCGAAGGGGATCCGGATCACCATCGGGACCTTGATCCGCCCGCGGGAACGGTTGTGGAGCTTGGCGACCTGGCACACGATCTGGTCGAAGGCGGGGAACACGAACCCGTCGAACTGGATCTCCACCACGGGTCGGTAGCCCCGCATGGCCATCCCGATCGCAGTGCCGACGATGCCGGACTCGGCCAGCGGGGAGTCGATCACCCTGGCCTCACCGAAATCCTTCTGCAGGCCCTCGGTGATCCGGAAGACGCCGCCGAGCTTGCCGATGTCCTCACCGCACAGCACGACCTTGGGGTCGGCCTCGAGCGCCCGGCGCAGGCCGGCGTTGATGCCCTTGCCCAGGGTCATGGTGGTGGTTTCGGTCGTGGTGGTCGTGGTCATGCTCACTCAGCCCCCTCGAACGATGCCAGGTACTCGCGGTAACGCTGCTGTTGGTCAAGCAGATAAGAGGTCTGCTCCTCGTACACCTCATCGAAGGCCGCCAACGGATCGGGCTCCGGCAGGGTCAGGCACCCCTTGCGGAGCTCGGTCGCGAGCTGATCGGCCTGCTGGTTGATCTCGGACCACCAGTGCTCGTCCAGGGCCCCGTTGCGCTGCAGCAGGGCCTTGACCCGCTCGATCGGGTCCTTCAGCCGCCAGTGCTCCAGCTCGGTCTCCAGTCGGTACTTCGTCGGGTCGTCGGACGTGGTGTGGGCACCCATCCGGTAGGTGTAGGCCTCGATCAGCGTCGGGCCCTGCCCGGATCGGGCCCGGTCCAGCGCCCACTGCGTGACCGCGCGGACGGCGAGCACGTCATTGCCGTCGACGCGCAGCCCGGGGAAGCCGAACCCGGCCGCGCGGCGGTACAGCGGGATCCGCGACTGCCGCTCACTGGGCTCC
>DVLP01000284.1 GCA_018715445.1 Candidatus Avipropionibacterium avicola
GAGCCGGTGTTCGGCCAGAGCCACCCCGATCTGGTGGCGCTGGTCGCCGTCGAGCATCGCCCCCAGCATCGGGGGCGGCGCAATCATCGCGCAGGCGGATCGAGCCGTGCGCTGCTGGGCGCGGAGCAGGATCGGGTCATGTCGCGCCGACCGCCTCGGCGTGCGCATCACGGCCCAGCTGATCACAGCGCTCACGGCGATGAGGACGATCAGGGGGATCACCAGGTCCACGCCGCCTCCGTCCGATCGGTCTGTCCTGCGAGGATATCCGGCGTCGGCTACTCTCGGCCGGTGCCCGAACGCAGCGATCCCGATGGACAGAACGGCGACCCACATCGCCCGGAGCTGTTGCGTGACCTCGAGGTCCCCGGCGCCTGGTCGATCATGGTCAACGGGACCGAGCAGTCCTGGATCGATCCCGACGACCCGACGCGGCTCGAGTTCGACTACGTGCAACGCATCGCCGATGCCGTCGACGTCCACGCCCCACCCGGTCAACGCCTGCGGGTGATCCATGTCGGCGGTGCCGGGATGACCCTGGCCCGCTACGTCGCCCACACCCGCCCCTCGTCGGCGCAGATCGTGCTGGAGCCCGATGCCGAGCTCACCCAACGGGTCCGCGAGGCGATCCCGCTGCCACGCAACAGCGGGATCAAGGTCCGTCCCGTCGACGGCCGCTCCGGGATCGCGGCGATGCGTGACGACTACGCCGACGTCGTCATCGTCGATGCCTTCATCGGCTCCCAGGTGCCGCCCGACCTGGTCACGGTCGAGTTCTTCGCTGACCTGCGCCGGGTGCTCACCGGGAGCGGCACCGTGATGATGAACGTCACCGACAAGGCGCCCTTTCCCTTCGTACGCAGGGTTGCCGCCGGTCTGGGCGAGACCTTCGCACAGACCTGCCTGTCTGCTGAGCCGGCCACCCTGAAGGGCCGCCGGGCCGGCAACGTCATCCTGCTCGCCAGTGCGGCCACCCTGCCGATGGACGACCTGCAGGGCCGTGCCTCGCGCGGAGTCTTCCCCTACCGCCTGATCCACGGCAGCGCCTGGGACCGGTTCGTCGCCGGGGCCGCCCCGATCCGTGACAGTGACGGCTACGACACCCCGGTGCGGGCCAGCGCCACCTTCTCCTGACCCGGGCCGCCGACGCGCCCGCCACGCAGCACCCGACTCCCGGCTCGATCGTGCGACACCCTTGTCGAGCCGCACGCATTCGGGCAAGGTGATGGTGCATGAGACGTGTCCCCCCACCTCTACCCCTGCCTGAACCACCGCTGAAACAGGACGATCACGATCCGACACCGTTGCGCCTGATCGCTCCGGACGAAGGCGCCAATCGGGCGCGGGCCCGGCGCATGAGTCGGCGCACCTTCGTGGTCGCGAGCTCACTCACCGGTGCCGCGGCGGCCAGCCTGACCGGTCTTCAGGTGGCCGCAGCGGCCGACCCCGATCCGTTCACCCTGGGCGTGGCCTCCGGCGATCCCAGCGACGACGGTGTGGTGCTGTGGACCCGACTCGCGGTCGACCCCCTGGCCGAGGACGGCCACGGAGGGATGCCGACCAGGAAGATCACCGTCGAGTGGCAGGTCGCCTCCGACGAGAAGTTCGAGTCGGTCGTGCGCAGCGGCCGGGCCGTTGCCGATCCGGCGTGGGGTCACTCGGTGCACGTGGAGGTCGACGGCTTGGAAGCGGACCGGTGGTACCACTACCGGTTTCGCGTGGGGTCCCACCTCTCGCCGGTCGCGCGGACGAGGACCCTGCCGGCCGCAGACGCGACCACCGACCTGCACGCCGTCGCCGTTTCCTGCTCACACTACGAAGGCGGATGGTTCACGGCTTATCACCATGCCGCAGAGGAACGCCCCGATGTCGTCCTGGAACTGGGCGACTACATCTACGAGGGTGCCGGCAACGAGGACGGCACGCGGACCCATCCGGGATCGACGTGCATGTCCTTGGCTGACTATCGGCGCCGCTACGCCCTCTACCACGCCGAGGCCGAGACCCAGGAGCTGCACCACGCCGCACCGTGGATCGTGACGTGGGACGACCATGAGATCCAGGACAACTGGGCCGGGATCCACCCGAAGGAAGGGGTGCCGACCGACGAGTTCGAACGCCGCCGGGCCAATGCGATGCGTGCCTACTACGAGAACATGCCGCTACGGAAGCAGAGCAGGCCGTCAGGGGTGAAGTTCCAACTGTTCCGCCGCTTCTCCTGGGGCCGTACGGCTGACCTGCACGTCCTCGACACCCGGCAGTACCGTGACCTGCAGGCCTGCCACGACGGCGGATCGACCTGGTGGTTCACCGACTGCCCCGAGCGGGACGACCCGGACCGGACGATGCTGGGGACCCGGCAGACCGACTGGCTGGTCGAGGGGCTGGCGAAGTCCGAGGCACAGTGGCAGATCCTTCCGCAGGGGGTGTTCTTCTCCCACCGTGACGGCGCGCCCGGGCCGGAGGAGGAGTCCCTGTCGGTCGACGGGTGGGACGGCTACCGGGCGAACCGGAACCTGATCCGCGACACCTGGGCCGAGCACGGTCACCTGAACACCACCGTGCTCACCGGAGACGTCCACAAGGCCTTCGCCAACGAGATCCTCGCCGACTTCGACGATCCCGGCTCACCGACCGTCGGCATCGAACTGGTCACGACCTCGGTCACCTCGGCCGGGGACGGTGTGGCCAATGACCCGAGCCTGCAGCCAGTGCTGGAGGAGAACGAGCACATCAAGTGGATCGACAACTTGCGCGGTTACCTGTCGGCGACCTGGACCCGGGACGGGTTGACCGCGCGCTTCATGACCGTCCCCAAGGTCACCACACCGGGTGCACCGGTCAACACCGAGAAGGTCTTTCACGTCCCGGCAGGCGAGCCAGGGCTCCACGAGGGCTGATCACCAGCCGAAACGATCAGGAGGATTGTCGATGTCCACCACAGTCACCGGCGTCAAGGCCGAGGCCGACGTGCGCCAGGTCCAGCTGACCTGGGACCTGCTGCCCCTGTCCACCATGGTCGACCACTATCGGATCCACGCAGCGCAGACCAGGAGCAGCTTCACACCGAGCGACGACAACTTGATCGGGACGACGATCGGCGACATCTGGTTGCACTCCGGGCTCGCTGTCGACGGCGATTCCTGGAGCTATCACGTCGTCACCGTCGATGCCGCCGGTCGTCACGGCGAACCGTCGAAGGTCGTGACCGCCGAGGTGCCCCGCTCGGTGACGGTCACCGGGGAAGCGATCCTCACCGTCGGCAGCTTCGACGGCAAGACCCTGGAGTTCCACCATGCGCCCGACCAGTATGCCGAGATCGCCGCGCAGCACCCGGACGGGGTGATTGACGTCGACCAGGCCGATGACGACACCGCAGCACAGTGGCCCTACCTGCTGCCAGGTCCCGGGGACGCCTGGGCAGGCAGGATGGCGTACGCGTTGACCTGGACCTTCGAGCTGGAGGAGGTGCCGACCGCGCCGGTGATGGCGATCTGGTTGGTCGACACCACCCGGCTCGGTGGCGTCCTCGAGATCGAGGTCAACGGTGAGTCCGTCGAACCACGCGAACTGGTCAAGGGCGGTACGGCTGGCTCGAGGAAGGGCGACATCGCCGACCCCGACGCCGGGTTGCTCCCCTCGTACCACGAGTTCACGCTGGCGGACGGCCTGCTCGACCGGGGCGAGAACTCGGTCGTGTTCACCCTCGCCGAGGGTGGCTGGCTCGCCTGGGACGCCGTGGGGGTGTTCGAGGCCTGACGCCCTACGGGACGTCGCGGCGGGGGATCGCCGGATCTGACGGATTTCACAGCTGATCCACAGCTGTGTCACAGCGCGGACACAGCTGCCCGGGTCATGATGGTGTCATGACCCGAACCCGCCAGACCGAGCCGCCGTTGGTCCATGCTGACGGCAGCCCGGTGCGTGTGCTGGCGGTCGACGACGAACCGTCGATCACCGAACTGGTGGCGATGGCCCTGCGGTACGAGGGGTGGGAGGTCCGGACCGCCGGGACCGGGGCCGACGCCGTCCGCCAGGCGCGTGACTTCGATCCCGACGTGATCGTGCTGGACATGATGCTGCCCGACCTCGACGGCCTGGAGGTGATGCGCCGCGTCCGCAGCGTCAGCCCCGACACCCCGGTGATCTTCCTGACCGCCCGTGATGCGGTCGCCGATCGCGTGGCCGGACTGACCGCCGGCGGCGACGACTACGTCACCAAGCCGTTCAGCCTCGAGGAGCTCGTCGCCCGCGTCCGCAGCCTGTTGCGTCGCACCACCGCAGCTCTGCCCGCCGAGCCCGCGTCCCGGCTGGTCGTCGGCGACCTGGTGATGGACGAGGACAGCCACGAGGTGTGGCGCGGCGACGATCCGGTCAAGCTGACCGCGACCGAGTTCGAGCTGCTGCGTTACCTGATGCGCAACCCGCGCCGGGTGCTGAGCAAGGCACAGATCCTCGACCGGGTCTGGCAGTACGACTTCGGCGGCCAGGCCAATGTGGTCGAGCTCTACATCTCCTATCTCCGCAAGAAGATCGACGCCGGTCGACCGGCCATGATCCACACCCTGCGGGGCGCCGGCTATGTCCTGCGGCCCGCAGCGGAGGCAAGGACGGTCCGTGAGCGGTGGCCGAAGCCTCCCCGTCGCCGTCCCCGGTCCACTGGCCCGGGGCACCTTGGGGCGTCAGCTGCTGGTCCGGGTGGTCGTGGTGGTCACCCTGCTCGCGGTCGCCCTGAGCACGGTCGCCACCCTGGTCACCCGACACCTGCTGGTCGACCGGATCGACGAACAACTGACCGCGGCGACCGCCCGTCAGCAACACGGCCACCCGGGCGGTCCGGGTGGGATTCCCGGCGGGATCGCTCTGCCCGGACAACCGATCGGCACGGTGGTGATCGTGCAGGTGCCGGACGGGTCGACGACTGGTGCGGTCCTGGAGGAGGACGGCTCCACCGGCCCCGGGACACGGCCCATCGGCGACGACGCGATGGAGCGCGCGCTCGCGGCAGCTGATCCGGATCGCCACGTGACCGCCGATCTGGGCAGCCTCGGTTCGTACCGCTTGGCGACCCGTGACGACGGCGACGGCCGGGTCGTGGTCGCCCTCCCACTCGACGAGGTCAATGCCACCCTCCGGCTCATGGTCGGGGTGCAGGCATTGGTGACCGTGGTCGCGATCGGTGCTGCCCTGGTCGTGACCCGCACCCTGGTCACCCGCTCGCTGCGGCCACTGCACCGGCTCGCTCGGATCTCGCGCGACGTCGCCGAGACTCCCTTGCACACCGGGGTCGTCGAGCTCGGACGCGTGGGATCGCCCGAGGCCGCACCCGGCGTCGGCTCCGAGGTCGCCGAGCTGAGCCAGACCATGAACGCCATGCTCGACCACGTCGAGTCAGCGCTGGCAGCACGGGAGGCCAGTGAGTCCCAGGTCCGTACCTTCGTCGCCGACGCCTCCCACGAGCTGCGCAATCCGTTGGCGGCGATCCGTGGCTATGCCGAGCTCACCCGGCGCGACCGTGACGAGCTGCCCGAGGGCACCGCGCTCGCGCTGACCCGGATCGATGCCGAGGCCGCCCGGATGTCATCCCTGGTCGAGGACATGTTGCTGCTGGCGCGACTGGATGCCGGTACGGCCGAGGGGCGGGCGCCCGAGCTCCAACTCGTCGAGGTCGACCTGTGCGAGGTCGCGGTGAACGCGATCCGTGACGCCCGGGCCTCCGGGCCCGACCACCAGTGGCGGCTCCACCTGCCCACCGAGAGCGTGTGGACCCTGGCCGACCCGGACCGCCTGCACCAGGTGGTGGTCAACCTGCTCGCGAATGCGAGGGTCCACACCCCACCGGGGACCACCGTCGAGGTACGGGTCGACCCCGGCCTCGACGAGGTCCGGATCAGCGTCACCGACGACGGGCCCGGCATCGACCCTGACGTGGTCGACCATGTCTTCGAGCGCTTCACCCGCGCCGACGCCGGCCGCAGCCGGCAGCGGGGCAGCACAGGCCTCGGCCTGGCGATCGTCGCCGCGGTGGTCGAGGCCCACCACGGCCGGGTCGGTGTCACCAGCGAGCCGGGCTCGACCCGCTTCACGATCGTCCTGCCCGCCGCTCCCTAGTTCCCCAGCTCCCAGACGCACGAAATGGTCACGGGGAGGGGTCAGCCTGGTGCGCCGACCCCTCCCCGTGACCACTTGGTGGCTCAGCTGCTGGGTTTCCCGCCGGGGCCGTCGTCGCCACCGGGAGCGCCGCTGGGCGGCTCGCCGCCTCCGCCTCCGGGGCCACCGCCGCCGGGCCCACCTTCACCGCCGGGGGCG
>DVLP01000285.1 GCA_018715445.1 Candidatus Avipropionibacterium avicola
TGTTCTTCACGTAGTCGGCGTGGCCGGGCATGTCGACATGGGCGTAGTGCCGGGTGGCGGTCTCGTACTCGACGTGCGAGATGGTGATGGTGATGCCGCGGGCCGACTCCTCCGGCGCCCGGTCGATCCGGTCGAACGGGACGAAGGCGCCCGAACCGTGCTCGGCGAGCACCTTGGTGATCGCGGCGGTCAGGGTGGTCTTGCCGTGGTCGACATGACCCATCGTGCCGATGTTCAGGTGCGGCTTGGTGCGTACGTAGGTGGTCTTGGACATGGGTGTACCTCGAAATGTCTGTGTGTGAAGAGATCTCGTGAAGCCGAGATCGGGCCCCCTGTAGCTTGCCGACCCTCCCCGTACGGGGTCCGCCGGCGGTCGGGGGAGGGTCAGCTTCGGACGCCGTCAGCGGCCGACAATGCCGCCAGGGCAGCCTTCGGAGCATCCGCGACTGCGGATGCTGCACACACGAAGGCTTGCCAGAACACGTCGACGATCATGACGGATCGTCGATCCGGTGTCGACCGATTTTGGCCCCAGCCAGCGGTGAGGTCAGCGGACCTGGCGAGCGGTGAACTGCATCCGCGGGTTGGCGTAGGTCTCCTGGGACTCGATGAGCTGGAGCTCGCGCTGACCCGAGTCAAGGGTGGCCTGCAGCAGGTCGAAGACGCTGGAGACCGTACGCTCCAGTGCGGTCCGCGCTTCGCCGGACTCGAGGTAGTGGGCGGTGAACAGGGCTGCAGTGACATCGCCGGAGCCGTTGGCCTTCATCGGCAGGTGCGGTGTGGTGACCAGCCAGGCCCCGGCATTGTCGACGGCGAGCATCTCGAGGGTGTCCTCGTCACGGTCAGGCCGCTCCACCGAGGTCACCAGGACCGTGGACGGGCCCATGGCGCGGGCGGCATCCACCGAGGCCAGGGTCGACTCGAGGTCGGCCGGTTCGGTGCCGGTCAGGTAGCCGAGCTCGAACTGGTTGGGGGTGATGATGTCGGCGACCGGGACGACCTTGTCGCGCAGCAGGTCAGGGATGGCCGGGGCGACGAAGCAGCCGCTCTTGGCGTTGCCCATCACCGGATCACAGGAGTAGACGGCCTTCGGATTCGCGGACTTGACCCTCGCGACCGCGTCGATGATGACGTCGGCGATGCCCTCACTGCCCTGGTATCCGGACAGCACGACATCGATGTCACCCAGGACCTCACGCTCCTCGATCCCCGTGATCACCTCGCGCACGTCGTCGGGAGCGATGACCGGTCCGCGCCACGCCCCGTAGCCGGTGTGGTTGGAGAAGGCCACCGTGTTGACCGGCAGCACCTCCACCCCGATCCGTTGCAGTGGGAACACCGCAGCGGAGTTCCCGACATGGCCGTACGCGACCGCGGACTGGATGGAGAGGATCTTCATGGCCCCGATCATTCCACTTCCGAAGGGAGCGCGCGAAATGGTCAGGCGGAGGGACTCAGGGTGAGCCCCAAGCCCTCCCCGTGACCACTTCACGCACCAGATCGGGCTCACCGCCCCACGGCCCCCGAGCTCACTGCCCCACGACCCCCGAGCTTGTCGAGGGGCCATGGGTGCTACGGGTCGGTCCTCCCGATCCCATGCTTGTCGGCGTTCTTGTCCATCTTGGCCAGGGCTGCCTGATGCAGGTCGACCTCCAGCACATCCGCCAGACGCACCAGGTACAGCAGGACATCGGCGAGCTCATCGCGGACCTGTGTGGCGGCGGGTTCATCGGCCACCTGCGCTCCAGCTTCATCGGCGGGCAACCACTGGAAGATCTCGCTGAGCTCACCAACTTCACCGACGAGAGCGAGCAGGAGTGACTTGGGATCGTGAAAGCGGAACCAGTCCCGTTCTGCGCTGAAGGCGCGCATCCGGTCTCGGAGGTCGATGAGGTCCGACATGGGTTCAGCCTGGTGCGTTCGACATCGCCGGGATCAGGGACTCCAACAGCGCTTGTGTCTCCGGATCGGTTGAGTGGACGGCAGCACCACGCATGCCGCGAGTCAGCAGCACCTTGTAGGTGTTGCGGACGGCTCGATCGAATTCCTCCGCACTACCGCGCTTCACCTGGGAGTCGTGGCTGAACTCTGGTCGTGCTTCCCAACGGTCGGTGCGCCACACCAGATCGGGACCGATGATGATGCCGGCATAGTCGTACTCGAAACCTTGGGCAGTGTAGACACAGCCGACCTGATCGAACCCCGCGTCATCACTGGCCCAGTACGGCGTTCCTGGTGCACCGCCGTGCGAGCTCTGCTTCTTGTTGTTCCAGGGGCGTCGCCAGTCGCCGACCACCACATCGGCCTTGAGCCCACCGTCGGGGATCGGGTCGCTCCACGGCCAGCAGTAGCCCGCAGCCATCCGGGCACCGTAGCCCTGGTCCAGTCGATCCCTGAGGATGGACTCCATGCGCGACGGTCCGGGGACGGACATCAGGGTGAACCCGTCGTCGCCGTGCCAGGGAAGGGGCCCACCCGGTTCAAGGCCGAGCAGGCGAAGCACCCATTGTTCGTACGCGCGACTGCCACCACAGCGGAACTGCCCGTCCAGCTCGACCACACGCACGGTCAGTCCTGCGTCGCTCGCAGCATCGCGGATCTGGTCGATCGTGCCGATCTCACCGGGGCGTACGACCTGGTGCTCGTCCAGCAGGAACACTGGCACCCGGGCAGCATCGATCAACTCGGCAACCTGTGGTCGTCCGGTGCGGAGGGCAGCTTTGGTGTAGCGGTTCGCCGAGGTCTCACGGATCCGGTGGGCTTCGTCACAGATCAGCACGTCGAGTCCGTTGCGTTCGGCATCGATGAACTGGTTGAAGTACTTGAACAGACTCTTCACCCGGGGCGCCCTGGCGCCAGCCACCCGCCTCAGGGTCTGGGTGAAGGCGCTCGATCCGGTCGCGTGCAGTGTCGTGCGACCTTGGCGCGACAGCTCTCCCAACAGTGACAGGGCGATCACGCTCTTGCCGGATCCTGGGCCGCCACTGATGACAATGACTTCTTTGGTGTTCGCCCGGTACGACTCCTCGACAGCACGCATGACCAACGAGTACGCGGTCTGTTGCTCGTCCAGCAGGACGAACTGTTCCCGCCGTTGCACCTCGTCTGCAGCCAGATCCATCAGCTGCTTGCTGGGTCGAACGGCAGAGCTGAGCAACTGATCGGCGGCGTCAGCGCCGGACGTTGGTGCCAAGCGGGAGGCAAGGTACTTCAGGAACTCACCGCGTCGTTGACCGGTGAACAATCGACCGTAGTCATCCTGAGGCAACAGGAACAGGGAATCGACGTCCAGATCATTGGCATTGTGCAGATAGGCGACCCCGCTGACTGCTTGAGGAGTCTCAGCCAGTGTGGCCAGGAAGTCCGTGAGATGGCGGCAGTACTGGCGGACTTGTTGACCGGGGTGCAGTCGTTCTCCGAATCCGTCCAGGAGGCACACGTTCTCAGTGCCGTCGAGCATGTGTGCGTGACTCCACTGCTTGAGTTCGACCACCAGGTAGGACGGGCTTCCCGTCTTCGGGTGGACCCCGCACAGCACGACGTCTGCGCGCTTGCTGGTCAGTGGCAGTTGGTACTCGATCAGCATCTCGACCGCCTCGAGGCCCGCTTCTGCGAGCTCGGTGGACAGCACGGTGAGACTGCGTTCCCAGGAGCGGACCTCGGCCGCTGGAGCGGACCGACCCAGCTTGTAGCGGTATTGCTCAGTGAGCACGGGAACAAGGGTCCCAGCGGCGATGTGTTGTCCGACACTGGCGACGGACCCGCGGAACAGCGGCACGACAAACCTCAGGAAGCATGAGTAACTTCCCGCTCGGGTGGAGGTTTGTCATGGGACGCACCTGTCGGGCCTAACGGATGGCAGTGCTGACGATACCTGCTGCCCCGGGCCAATGGGTGGACCCTGAAATGTCAGACCCCTCTGGGATCCTTGAACCTTCGTTGGGGAGGTCACATGTCAACACCTGAAGAGATCGAAGCAAGTCGTGTCCGCGCCATGGGGCTCGCTTCGGAGGGCGACGTACGCGCTGCTGCTTGGCTGGGGCGGTCGTACGAGCTGGGCGAGCCGCGAAGTCGCACCGAGGCGAGGCACTGGCTTCGGATGGCGGCCGAGCAGGGCCATCGGGGCGCGATGGTCCGACTCGGGCGTCTCCTGCATCGCGGAAGTGATCCTGAGGCACGACGCTGGCTCGGTCTGATGGCCGATCTGGGCCATGACGAGTCCCGCTACCTGCTCGGAATGAACCTGGTCCGCGACGAGCCCGTCGACCTCGACCGAGCCCGATCGGTTGCCCGGGGCATCCAGTCACGTGGCAATCAGCGTCGGTTGCTCAGTTGGATCACCCACCGTGACTGGCGCCGGACGGCTGGTCCGGTCTTCGGCACCCGACGATCGACCACGCCGAAGCCGTACCAGACCCTGGCCGGGTGGCTCTGGAGCGCTGACGTCACCATTGGCGGCCACACCGTGCCGCTGTCGGTCGAGTACCAACCTGGCCGGCCCGTGGCGATGGGTCCGCCGATGTGGGACGAACTGCTCGACCTGGGGTGGCTGGTGGTGCTGTTGCAGGAGCAGTAGGACGGGTCCACGGGCCTGTCGCACGACCGGCTCCTCGAGGTGATCTTCGACCCCTGGGACCCGCGGATGGACGAGATCGTCGAGTCGGTTCGAGCCTGGACCGAGTCCTTCGCCGAGTGACTCTCGCCGAGGATCCGAAACTGTCAGACCCTCGTGGTCGCTCGCCTCGGGCTGCGCCACGGCATGGAGTTCGGCGGGTCCACCATGCGCAGCAGGCTGGTCTGCCTCGATGTCGTCGTCACCGATCCACCGGATCTGGCTGCCGTCGCCGACTACACCTGGTCGCGCCTCTCCCACGCCTGCCATCACCACGCCTACCAACTCGACCCGAGCG
>DVLP01000286.1 GCA_018715445.1 Candidatus Avipropionibacterium avicola
GCCACCACCGTCGGCCACCGCACCGTTGCGGCGCCGCAACATCTGGGGCTTCGGGCTGGGCACCCTGGGCCGCGACATGGTCGCGACCCTGATGACGATGTTCCTGCTGGTCTACCTGACCGAGGTCGTGCAGGTGTCGAATGCCACCCTCGCGGCGATCACCGTTGTCCTGGTGGTGATGCGTCTGTTCGATGCGGTCAACGACCCGGTGATGGGCGCGATCGTCGACAACACCCGGACCCGGTGGGGCAAGTTCAAGCCGTGGATCGCCGGCGGCGCGCTGGCCTGGGCCCTTGCCACGATGCTGATGTTCTCCGACTGGGGCGTGAGCGGCGCCGCTTTCGTCGCGGTCTTCGTGGTGGTCTACCTGGTGTGGGAGGTCGCCTACACCGTGAACGACATCTCGTACTACGCCATGTTGCCCTCGCTGTCCCGCGACCAGACCCAGCGGGAGCGGATCGGTGTGGTGGCACGGGTCTGCGCCAATGTCGGCGTCTTCAGCCTGGTCGTCGCGCTGGTGCCCGTGACGAGTTGGCTGACCGGCCTGCTCGGTTCGGCCCAGAGCGCCTGGTTCGCCCTGGCCTGTGGGTTGGCCGTGGTGATGCTCGCCTTCCAGTCGATCACCCTGGTCACCACGCGTCAGCAGGTCAGCGAACAGGCGGCCACCCACACCCCGTTGCGCGAGCTGCTCTCGGTGATCCTGCGCAATGACCAGTTGCTGTGGGTCACCTGCGCGATGGTGTTGTTCATGGCTGGCTACACCGTGACCACCAGCCTCGGGCTGTACTACTTCACCTACCTGTACGGCGATCCGGCGATGTATTCGGTCTTCGCGGCCGTCCTGGGCATCACCCAGATCGTGGGGTTGGTGAGCTTCCCGTTGCTGGCGGCGCGTCTCCCCCGTCGGCGGGTGCACCTGGTGGCGACGGTGTCGTGCGTCCTGGGTTATCTGGTGTTCCTGGTGGCCGAGGGCTCCATGGTGCTGATCGGGATCGCCGGGGTGGGGATCTTCTTCGGACAGGCCCTGATCCAGTTGCTGATGATGATGTTCATCGCCGACTCGGTCGAGTACGGCCAGTGGCGCCTCGGACGACGCAACGAGTCGATCACCTTCTCCTTGCAGCCGTTCGTCTACAAGGCCTCGAGTGCGTTGGCCAGTGGGGCCGTCGGCGTGACGCTGATCCTGTCCGGGGTGAACGATGCCGTCTCACCTGAGGACATCACCAGCGGCGGAGCCGTGGTGTTCAAGGTGGCGATGATGGTGGTGCCCCTGCTGCTGGTCGTCACGAGTTGGTGGGTGCTGGCCCGCAAGTACCGCCTCGACGAGCAGTCGTACGCGGCGATCATCGCCGAGCTGCGTCGTCGTGAGTCCGCGACCACGCCGGGGGACGATGATGGCGCTCGGTGACAATCCACGGATCTCCGAGGTCCACGCCCACCCGGTCGGTCGCGACGCGATCGACAAGGTGCTGCTGCAGATGGGCCGGTCACGACACTGGGTGACCAATCCCCTCGTGTCGTCGCTGCGGCTGCGCACGGTGGCCCGGCTCGCCGAACCGCTGGTGGGGCCCCGCTTTGCCGATGCACTGTTGGAACTGCTGGCCGACCATCCCTCGGTCGTGACCACGGGCTCGTCGCGCACGCAGGGCCGGAGCGAGGATCCGTGGTGGCGCACCGCGGTCTTCTACCAGGTCTATCCCCGCTCCTTCGCCGACTCCGACGGTGACGGCATCGGCGACCTGCGCGGGATCATCGACCACCTCGACCACCTGCGTGATCTCGGCGTCGACTGCCTGTGGCTGTCACCGATCTTCGACTCCCCCAACGAGGATGCCGGCTATGACGTGCGCGACTACCGTGCCGTGATGTCGGAGATGGGCACGCTGGACGACCTCGACGCGCTGATCGCCGGCTGCCATGAGCGAGGGATGCGGATCATCCTCGACCTGGTGGTCAACCACACCTCCCACGAGCACGCATGGTTCCAGGCCGCGATCGCCGATCCGGACGGCCCGTACGGCGGCTACTACCACCTGCGGCCGGGACGGCCCGGCGAGGACGGCACCGGTCCCCCGCCCAACAACTGGACCTCCTTCTTCGGAGGCAGTGCGTGGCGGTGGATCCCGCGGGCCCGACGATGGGCGCTGCACCTGTTCGCCGAGGGCCAGATGGACCTGAACTGGGAGAACCCGGCGGTCCGCGCCGAAGTCGCCGACATCGTGCGGTGGTGGCGATCACGAGGCATCGACGGGTTCCGCCTCGACGTCATCAACTACATCTCGAAGCGGCCCGGGCTGCCCGACGGCGACGAGGCGATCGGCGCACTGATCGGGTTCCCCGGCATCGAGCACTACTTCTTCGGACCGCGCCTGCACGAGTACCTCCACGAGCTGCGTGGTGCCGGTTTCACCCGTGACGACAGCGATCCCCCACCGACCTCGACCGTCCGAGGCCGTCACGACGACCGCGCGGTGGGGGAACCCCAGCCGCCGGACCGGGTCGGGGTGATGGTCGGTGAGACCCCTGGGGTCGGGATCGAGATGGGCCGACTCCTCAGTGGTGCGAGTCGCGAGGAACTCGACCTGGTGTTCAACTTCGACGTGCTGGACGGGCCGGGTCGGATCCGGTGGGACGACTACCGCTACGATTTGGCGTACCTGAAGGACTTCCTGATCGAGCAGCAGAGTCGGATCGGCGCCGACGACCGGGTGGCCCTGTTCCTGGACAACCACGACAATCCGCGGATGCTGTCGAAGGTGTTGGGGCCACGCGACCGCGATCCGGTCGCTCGGTCGGCGGTCGCCAAACTGCTCGCCACGATCCAGCTCACCCTGCCTGGCACGCCCTTCCTCTACCAGGGACAGGAGATCGGAGCGGTCGACCAACGCTTCGACTCGATCGACCAGCTCCGCGATGTCGAGTCCCTGAACCGCCACCGGGAGCTGCTGGCCGACGGTGTCGATGCGGTCGGCGCCCTCGCTGGGGTCGTGCCGGGAGCTCGGGACCACGCCCGGGTGCCGATGCGGTGGCAGCCCGGTCCGGGTCACGGCTTCACCACCGGTGTGGCGTGGCAGCCGTCGGCCGAGGGGTCCAGCGGGTTCACCGTCGAGGAGCAGCAGGACGACCCGGACTCGGTGTTGTCCTTCCACCGTGACCTGATCCGGCTGCGCAGGCAGCACACGACCCTGGCCGACGGAGCCGTACGGTTCCCGGACCGGCGGTCACGACGGTGGTTCGGCTGGGTGCTGGCCGACCGGGACGGCCGCGACGAGTGGTTGGTGGAGCTGAACCTGACCGATCGCAGGATCCGTCGCCCACGCCACTTCGTCGGACGCACCGAGGTCGAGCTCGCGAGCCTGGCCGGGCCCGGGTTCCATCGACCAGGGGTGACCCGACGGGGACCGTGGATGGGGCCGTACGAGACCGTGATCGCCCGCATCACGCACTGACCCGGATCACTCACGAGACGGGAAAATCCGTGGCGTCGGCAACGAGCCCACCGCTACGGTCGAGGGACCGCTGACCTCCGGGAGCCCCGCCATGCCTGCCACCACGTCGATCCTCCAGCGCTACCAGTCGACCGCGGTCGACGCCGCAGTCGAGTACCAGGTCCTCCATCCGGCCGACTGGACACCCCATCCCGGCGCTGCACTGGTCCTGCACCTGCACGGGGCCGGCTCGTCAGCCTCCTCGCTGGAGTTGGCACGCCCGTTCTACGAGCAGGCCTGGCAGGAGGGCATCCTGCCGCCGGCGGTGGTGGCCTGTCCGAGCACGCCAACCCTCGACGGGTTCTATCTCGACTGGCCGCAGGCCCGTTGGGAACAACTGGTGGCCGAGGAGTTCCCGGCCGAGATCGCCGAGCAGTACGGCGCACCGTCCGCGATCGCGGTGATCGGATCATCGATGGGGGGCTACGGCGCGTTGAAGATCAGCTTCGCTGACCCGACACGATTTGCTGCGGTGGCGGCGATCTCGCCCGCCGTCTTCCCCGGGGAAGCACCCGGAGCCGTCCCCGAGGACGCCCTGCCCAGCGTGCTCGCCGACTTGCACCGCTCCATGTCGTTGGGGACCGATGATCCGGGGCTGTACGCGGCGAACTCGGTCCAGGGTCGGGCCCGCAGCAACCACGCCGAGCTGCGGCGCAGTGACCTGCGGATCCTGCTCGACTGCGGCGCCGAGGACGAGTTCGGACTCCATCGGGGCGCCACCCACCTGCACGAGGTGCTCATCGAGCTGGGCGTCAGCCACACCTTCCGGCTGGTCCCCGGAGCGGGCCATCTGGGGCCGGAGGCCGGGATCCGCACCGCGGCCGCCATCGGCTTCCTCGGCGACGCTCTCCTGAGCCGCTGACGCGGTCCGCGGTCAGGCCGGGACGCGGCTGGCCAAGTAGTCGCGCAGCAGGTGCGGCCAGTCGGTCTGGATCACGGTGGCACCGGCCTCGACCAGGCGACCCCACCCGGCCTCGGGCCCGGTGAGGATCGAGGTGTCGTCGTCGAAGTCGAGGTAGAGCCGGGCCCCGTTCTCCAGGTTGATGGCGTTGAGCTGGACGAACGGGTAGCGCTCGGCGACCGCGGCCACGGCCGCCGGATCGGCGAACGGATCGTCCTCGTTGGCCGCCAACAGCTCGGCGCCGATCAGGTTGATGCCGTCGATCGCCTCCACGGCGGCGAGCTCGTCGGGGGTGCGCACGATCGGGAAGTAGAGGTAGGGCACGCGATGCGCGGCGAGGGCGGCGAGCGGGCCCGGCTTCGGCGGTGACTTGAGCAGCACCCGCTCGGCGACATCGGCCCGGTCGAGCCAGTCGAGCAGGCCCGGCCACAGGTCCCACGAGCGGTCGATGTTGATCCAACTGTCGGGCAGTCCGTCCAGCAGGCTCGACAGCCGCTCCGGGCCGGGCTGGGCCTTCCCGCCCTGCCAGGCGAACCGCTTCTGCTCGATCTCGGCTGCGGTCAGGGTGCGCAGGTCCACCTGCTCGGTGAGCAGCTTGGGCTCGTACCCGTTGTGGAAGCAGAAGTACTCACCGTCGGTCGAGACGATGACATCGGTCTCGATGACGTCGGCGCCGGACTGCAGGGCACCGATCGCCGAACGCAGCGTGTTGTCGGGGAAGCTGCCGAGGGTCGTGCCCCGGTGGGCCACGATCAGCGGCGAACGACGGTCGAACAAGGTCTGGAGGGCAGACTGCAGTGCAGCGGCCGTGGCCATGGAGGGATCTCCTTCGGTGGGGGTCCACCACCCTATCGACCCGGCGAGGCGACCCGCGAGGGCCCCGCGGGATCAGGACGTGGCAGACACCAGGACGACACCGGCGCCGGCCACGGTGGCCACGACGACCGTGGTGATCGCGGCCAGCAGGAAGGGCCGCAGCCCGACCTTGGCCAGGGCACCGATCCGGACCCCGGTGCCCAGGGCGAACATGGCCGCGGCCAGCAACACGGTCTCGATCAGCCCACCGGCCCCCAGGACGATCTCGGGCACGGGCAGCACGGTGCGGACCACCACCATCGCAACGAACCCGACGATGAACAACGGCACGATCGGCGGCAGCGTCCCGGTGGCCGAGTCGCCACCCTCGGTGCGACGTCGGCTCATCCGGCGGCGCTGCCGAACGCTGAGCACGGCGACGATCGGTGCCAGCAGCAGCACCCGCGCCAGCTTGACGACCACGGCGACGGCCAGGGCACCACCACCGATGATCCCTCCGGCCGCGACCACCTGGGCGACCTCGTGGATCGATCCGCCCGCCCACATCCCGGCCACCTTCGCATCCAGGCCCGCAATCCGTGACAGCACAGGGATGACAGGGATCATCAGGGTGCCGAAGATGACGACCAACGCGACGGCGGTGACCGTGCTCTCCTCGGTCTCCTCGTCCGGCTCGAGGATGCCGGCGACCCCGGCCACCGCGGCGGCACCGCAGATGGAGAAGCCTGAGCCGATCAGCAGCGCCAGGGTGGGATTGATGCCCAGCCGGGGCGCGACCAGCCAGGTGACGAACAGCCCGGAAGCAACCACCACGACGACCACCGCCAGGACCGCCAGGCCGAGGTCGAGGATGTCGGTCAGCACCAGTTGCAGCCCGAGCAGGACGATCCCGGCCCGCAACAACTTCTTGGCAGCCAGGTCGATGCCGGGCTGCAGCACGGTCGGCAGTCGGACGACATTGGCCAGCACCACGCCGAGCACGATGGCGATCAGCAGGGCACTGACCTGCGGGAGCAGGCGGTTGAGACCGTACGCGGTCCCAGCCGCCCCCAGACAGAGCGCCAGTCCGGGGAGCAGGACGCGCCAGCGGGGCAGCTCCTGCACAGGGTCGGGGCGAGCCGTGCGGCTCAGCGTCGTGGGCATGACCTTCATGGTTCCCACCAGCGACCGGCCACGGTAGACCCCGATCCGGCAATGGGGTATGCCCAATCGATATGTGAGGTCGGGGTCGCTACCCTCGGAGCATGGCCCAGCGCGCACTCACCCGGGACTCCCTGGAGTCCACGCTGGCGACCGAGGGCATCGTCGTACTCGACTTCGGGGCCAGATGGTGTCGGCCCTGCCACCTCTTCTCAGCGGTGATCGACCGGGCGGCTGAACGTCACCGCGACGTCGTCTTCGCCAGTGTCGACACCGATGCCGAACAGGAGCTGGCGGCAGCCTTCGGCGTGACCTCCCTCCCGACAGTGGTCGTCTTCCGTGACGGGGTGATGGTCTTCTCCGGGGCAGGTTCGCTCACCGGCCGCGGCCTCACCGAGCTGATTGCCTCGGTCCGCGACCTCGACATGGCTGCGGTACGCGAGCGGATGGCAGCAGGAGGCAAGATCCCAACAGAAGAAGGGATCACTGCGAGCGACGGGACCTGAACCCTCAGGCGTCGGTGGCGTCGCCGGAGGACCGCAGCCGACTGGTGTCGATCACCAACGACTGCCGACGGCGGTGCACCGTCAGGTAACGCAGCCCCTGATCCCCTGCCACGAACGCCCGCTCGGAGCGTCGCGGCAACCAGACCAACGCCCCCGGCGACAACGGGACCGATTCATCGCCGCTGAGCAGCTCGCCCGATCCGTCGAGCACGTGGACCAGCACGTCGAGATCGGGGCCGACAT
>DVLP01000287.1 GCA_018715445.1 Candidatus Avipropionibacterium avicola
CCGAGACCGTCGCCACGACCCCGAGCCCGTCGAGGGGCCCACGAGGGCCCGAACACCGTCCAGCCTTGCACAACAAGATATGATGCACAGCATGGATGAGCTTGGCGACCGGATCGCCACGAATCTTCGCAAAGGGGTGCTGGAGTTCTGCGTCCTTGCCCTGCTGGCCGAGCAGGAGATGTACGGCCTCGAGCTGGCCGACACGTTGGTGCAGCGAGGCCTCACGGCGAGCGAAGGCAGCCTCTATCCCCTGCTGGCCCGGATGCGGCACGCCGATCTGGTCACCACTCGCTGGGACACCCCTGACCGTGGTCGCCCCCGCCGCTACTACGCCATCACCACCACCGGCCGGGAGCACCTGGCCACCTTCGGACCGATCTGGCGCACCATTCGCGCCGGTGTCGACGACCTCGTGGAGCACCCATGACCACCCACCCTGACGTCCCTCTCCCCGAAACGTCGGTCCCCGTCCCTTCCATCACCGACCTTCCTACCCCTGCTCGAGACTGGCTGACCGAGGTCGAGCGCGGTCTGGGTGACGCCGACGAAGCCGACCGCCGCGAGGTCGTCGACGGATTTCGTGCCCATCTGGGTGATGCACTGGCTGAGGGACGCGAGGTGGACGATGTCCTGACCAGTCTCGGATCGAGCCGGACCGTGATCGCCCAGACCCGGCAGGAGTTGGGACTCGGCGAGCGTCGCGACCCGGCGGCGACCGCGTCTCGGATCCTCGCGCTGGCCACCGTTGGGCTGTCGCTGCTCACCACGATCGTCATGATCCTGATCGCCCCTGCCCGATCGGTCCGTGACGGTGAAGTCGTCTGGACCCTGCTGACACAAGGCATGGATCCCTGGACCACCTTCGTCTGCATCCTGCCGACCGTGGCCGCATCCCTGCTGGTGCTGGCTTCCCGCACCTCGTCCGCGGCGGTCCGCACCGGGGTGACGCTCGGCGTGGCCGTCGCGCTCTCGGCGTGGGTCCTGCTGGCCATGGCCTCCGTGGGATGGTTCTGGATGCCGACCGCGCTGACGGCCTGGCTCTGTCTGGTCGTGCCGTGGCGGATGCGCTCGGCCCGGCATCCCTCGCGAGGTATCGGCTGGGTCGTCGCTGCCGTGCTGCCGGCCGTGTGTGTGCTGACCGCTGTGGCGACCGGCACCGTGCAACTCGGCGGGCCCGGCTCGCTGCTGCCGTTGCTCGTTCCCCTGGTCGCGGCCCTGTGCCTGTCCATTCGATCCCGGCTCACCAGCGGACTGGTAATCATCGCAGGTCTGGCCGTGATGACGATCGGCGTGGTGAGCGCTGACCTGTTGATGCTGGGCTTCTGGGTGGTGGGAGGCTGCTACGTCGCGCTCGGGTGCGGACGCTGGACCCAGGCGGTGCAGGCACCGGCTCGGCGGCCCTTCGCGGCCTGAGTCGGTACGGACCCAGGACGATCCTCAGGACTGCGTCGTGGAACGGTGCTCGGCGAGATGATCAGCCAGGTTGGCCAGGGATGAGCTCATCCCTGCCAGATGGTCGGACTGGTCGATGCCGTACGGGACGTGCTCGGCCCGCATCTCGACCACACTGGCGTGACCCCCGTTGAGGGGATCGACCTGCCACGTCAGCCGCATCGTGCCGGAGAACGCAGGGTCATCGGACTCGAAGTCGATGTCCTGCACCACCCGGTGGTCGGGCACGATCTCGATGAATCGGCTGACCGAGACGTCTTCGTCGGCCGTGCTCTTGCCGGGGCTCTGACGGGCGTCGACATACTTCAGCACCATGCGGCAACGCCCACCCGGGCGCAGGTCGTACTCGGTGACCCGTCCGGTCATGCCCTCGGGCGGCAACCACACCTCCAGCGCCGTCGGATCAGTGAAGGCGGCATGGACCGCAGCCGGATCGGAGGGGATCTCACGAGTCACCACATCGATACGGGCCATGGTCCGACCGTACCGGCCCCTCGACGAGCTCGGGGGTCGTTGGTGAGACCCCTCGACAAGCTCGGGGGTCGTTGGTGAAGCCCCTCGACAAGCTCGGGGGTCGTTGGTGGCGACGGGGTCGGGGGTCGTGAGAGCCCCTCGACGAGCTCGGGGGTCGTGGTGGCGACGAGCTCGGGGGTCGGGGTCAGGCGTCGGTGAGGGTCCAGCCGTCGGCGTCGAGCAGGCTCGGATCGGCCTCGACGTCGAGGATCACGCGGGAGTCGTCGCGGACGTGGATCGCATCGACCAGCAGTCCTCGGCCTTCGTACAGCTTGTCGCGTTCCTGGGCCCAGCGGATCTGCCGTGGCGACTTCTTCGCCTCCGGAAGGGTGGCGCGGGCCCGCTGCCAGGCGCGCAGACCGGAGCGACCGATCGGCTCGCTGATCTGCTCGTTGTCCAAGGTGTACGGGCAGAACTGCCAGGTCTCGCCGTCGTCGACGCTGGTCTCCAGCGCAAACGGATCACTCGACTCGACGTCCAGGAAGAGTCCGAACCTCACCTCGCTGGCCTCGTCCGGGAGCTCCAGGGTGAGCGTCGACTCGGTCTCCGGCTCCTCGGACGCCTGCCAGTACGACTTCCCTTCCAGGGCAGCGATCCGCAGGGCATCGGCCAGACCGTTGGCCGCGGCCAGTCGGGCCGGGTTCACGCTGCCCCAGTCCCGCGACGGATGCACCCGGTTGGTGAGCAGCACCACGAACGAGTTCGACGGATGGTCGATCACCAAGGAGGTCCCGGTGAAGCCGGTGTGACCGACGGTGCGGGGCGAGGCGAACCCACCCATGTACCAGCGCTGGTTGATCTCGAAGCCGAGACCGTGGTCGTCGCCGGGGAAGTCGGTGTTCTCGTTGGTGATCATCGCGGTCACCGATTCCTCGCTGAGGATGCGTTCGGTGCCGTACCACCCACCGTTGAGGATGGCCTGGGCCAACGCGGCCATGTCCTTGGCCGTCGAGAAGATGCCGGCATGTCCGGCGACACCGCCGAGCGACCAGGCGTTCTCGTCGTGCACCTGGCCCCAGACCAGACCTCGATCGGGATCGGCCTGGTACTCGGTGGCCGCGACCCGGTCCCACTTCTCCTCAGGAGGGTTGTAGCCGGTGTCGACCATGCCGAGCGGGGTGGTGATGCCGTCGGCGACGAGCTCGGCCAATCCCTTGCCCGACTGGCGTTCGGCGAGCACGGCCAGGCAGATCAGGTTCAGGTCGCTGTAGAGGTAGGTGCTGCCGGGATCGTTCTGCACCGGCTCGACCAGGGCGGCCTCGATCCGTGACTCGATGTCGGGATACTTGCTGTGCAGGGGGATCCACGAGGGGAACCCGGAGGTGTGGGTGAGCAACATCCTCACCGTGACCTCCTCCTTGCCGCCCTCGGCGAACTGCGGGATGTAGGAGGCGACCGTACGGTTGAGGTCGATCCGCCCGGCCTCGACCTGCTGCATCACCACGATCGAGGTGAACAGCTTCGACACCGAGGCCATGTCGTGGATCGTGTCGGTCCGGGTCTCCAACCAGTCGCCCCGGTCGAGCTCGGACTCGGCATCGGCGTAGCGCTTGGCCCATCCGTCACCCCGGTGCAGCACGATGCGGCCCTGGTGGGCATACAGCAGCACGGCCCCGGGGAAGCGCGCGTGGTCCTCACCGGGCAGCGCCTCGGTGTGGGCCATCACCGACTGCCACCCCTGCTCGAGGTCGGCGGCGTC
>DVLP01000288.1 GCA_018715445.1 Candidatus Avipropionibacterium avicola
CTTGACTGGTTCTTCGACGGTCACACCGCCACACTAGCGACCACCCCGCTCCCCGAGCCCGTCGAGGGGTCCGCCCCCGAGCCTGTCGCGGGGGCCAGTCCTTCGACCCCCGAGCTCGTCGAGGGGTCAGCGCAGCCAGGCCAACATGGCATCGCGGCAGCTGTAGACCTCCGACACCGGGCAGAACTCGTCGTCGGCGTGGGCTTTGCTCGGGTTGCCCGGCCCGAAGTTGACCGCCGGCACCCCCATCGCCGAGAAGCGGGACACATCGGTCCAGCCGAACTTCGGGCCCACTTGTCCTCCGGTCGCGGTGACGAACTCCTGTGCGGCAGGGCGATCCAGACCGGGCAGTGCACCGGGGGCGGCGTCGGTGACGACCAGGTCGAAGCCGTCGAAGACCTCCCGCAGGTGGGCCTCGGCCTCCTCGACCGAGCGCGACGGTGCGAAGCGGTAGTTGACCGAGACCACGCAACGGTCCGGGATCACATTGCCGGCGATCCCACCGCTGATCTCGACGGCGTTGAGGCCCTCGCGGTACTCGAGTCCGTCGATCAGGACGCGACGTGGCTCGTACCGATCGAGTCGGGTGAGGATCTCACCGGCATCGTGGATCGCGTTGTGGCCCATCCAGGCGCGCGCCGAGTGGGCGGCGGTCCCGGACAGGGTCAGCTGGACCCGCATGGTGCCCTGGCAGCCCGCCTCGACGCCGGCGTTGGACGGCTCCCCCAGCACGGCGAAGTCGCCCTCGAACAGGTCCGGGCGCTCAGCGGCGAGCTGGCGCAGACCGTTGAGCTCGGCACCGACCTCCTCGTTGTCGTAGAAGATCCAGGTGACGTCGTGGCGCGAGGTGGTGAGCTCGGCAGCACACGACAGTTGCACCGCCACTCCTGCCTTCATGTCGCAGGCGCCGCGGCCGATGATGACGTCCTCACCGTCCTGGAGCGTGCGGACCGAGGGCACGTTGTCGGCGATCGGGACGGTGTCCAGGTGCCCGGCGATCACCACCCGCGACTCCCGGCCCTGGTCGGTACGGGCGACCACGACATTGCCGTGTCGGCTGACCGCCAGGTGGTCGTACGGCGTCAGCGCGGCCTGGACGGCGTCGGCGAGTCGATCCTCCTGGCCACTGACCGACTCGATGTCGATCAGGTGCTGCAACAGGTCGACGACATCGGCGCTCAGGTCAAGGGAATCGGTGGTGCTCACCCGGCGAGCCTAGCGACCGCGACCCCGACGGCGTACTGACCACGCCTGCCCGATGGTCCGTACCGGCTGGTCCGCGCCGTTACGCTCATCCCCATGACCTCGCAGATCGCCTCGGGATGGGGCTTGGCCACGATCCACACGTCAGGGCAGGTGCTCGACACCTGGTTCGTCGATCCCGTGCTCGGCGAGGTCGGTGACGAGCCGACCGCGGAGCTGGCCGAGCTGGCCGGGACCGACGAGGACCGTGGCGTACGGACCGAGGTCGTACGGGTGTCGGTCGACATCGCTGCAGCACCGGCCAACACCGCCGACGCCTACCTGCGGCTGCATCTGCTCAGTCATCGTCTGGTCCGACCCCGTGAGATCAATCTCGAACAGATCTTCACCCACCTGCCGAACGTGGTGTGGACCTCGGCCGGCCCCTGCTCGCCCGAGGGCTTCGAGCAGACCAGGCTGCGACTGCGTCGCCGTGGGCCCCTGACCGTGCACGGGGTCGACAAGTTCCCCCGGATGCTCGACTACGTCGTCCCTTCCGGGGTACGGATCGCCGATGCCGACCGGGTCCGACTCGGAGCGCACCTGGCGCCGGGGACGACCGTGATGCACGAGGGCTTCGTGAACTTCAACGCCGGGACGCTCGGTGAGGCGATGATCGAGGGACGGGTGTCCCAGGGCGTCGTGGTCGGCGAGGGTTCCGATGTCGGTGGTGGCGCCTCGATCATGGGCACCCTGTCCGGCGGTGGCACCGAAGTGGTCACGGTCGGGCGACGTGCGTTGATCGGTGCCAATGCCGGGATCGCCTTCAGCCTCGGTGACGACTGCGTCGTGGAGGCCGGCCTGTATGTCACCGCCGGCACCAAGGTCACCCTGGCCGACGGGGCCGTCGTGAAGGCGGTCGAGCTCTCCGGTCGGGCGAACCTGCTGTTCCTGCGGGACTCGACGACCGGGGCCGTCGTGGTGAAGCAGCGCCGGCCCGCCTCGGTGGAGCTGAACGCCGAGTTGCACGCCAACTGAGCCACCGTCGACCATGAGCACCCACCGCAGACCCGGGCCCACCAGGAATGGGCCCCGCAGGAAGGGCGCCCGGCGCAATGTCGGGTGCCTGGTGGCCCTGCTGCTCTCGGTCGGGGTGGTCGTGCTGGCCGTGGTGATGATCGTGGTGGGGGTCTCCTACATCCTGCGGGACCGTCCGAGCGGACCGCCACCACGCCCGACCCCGTTGTGTCAGGTCGAGATCGCCGACCAGACGACTCGGATCACCAACGACCAGGCTTGGTGGACCAGCATCATCATCGGCACCAGTGTGAAGCGGGGCCTGCCCGCCCGGGCGGCGTCCATCGCCATGGCGACGGTCTACCAGGAGACCGACATCCGCAACCTCGACCACGGCGACCGTGACTCGGTCGGGCTGTTCCAGCAGCGCCCGAGCCAGGGCTGGGGCACCGTCGAGCAGATCATGGACCCCTACTACTCGACCGGCAAGTTCTACGACGCCCTGGTCAAGGTCGACGGCTGGCAGGACCGCGACATCACCGAGGTCGCCCAGGAGGTACAACGCAGCGGGTTCCCTGATGCCTATCGTCAGCACGAGACCAAGGCCCGCACTCTGGCCAGCGCCTTCACCGGCTGGGACACCGCTGCGGTCCGGTGCTTGTATGACCAGGTCGACGGCGACGCCAAGGCTCTGAACTCCTTCCTGGTCAAGACTCTGGGCATCACCAAGGCCAAGCGGGACGGCGCCACCCTGACCTACCGGGTCGCCGACGAACGGACCGCCTGGATCGTCGCCCATCTCGCCGTCGCGACCGGCAGCCGCTTCGGCACCGAGTCCGTCCGGGTCGCTGACCGTTCCTGGCAGCACACCGTCGACGAGCTCGGCGAATGGGCCGAGCTCGACGAACCACTCAGCAAGCGCCGAGTCGTCATCACCGTCGCCTCGGAGTAGGCCCCGACCCACCCACTCCCGATCCCCGAGACCGACGCCCCCCGTGCCCGTCGAGGGGCACCAAAACCCGAGACCGTCGCCACGACCCCCGAGCC
>DVLP01000289.1 GCA_018715445.1 Candidatus Avipropionibacterium avicola
ACCAGCGCCGGGACCACGACAAGGGCGGCCGATCCCCACAGCACCGGGCCGACCGGTCGGGTCGGATGGTCCGGGTCGTCGGTGACACCGCGGCGCCAACGCTCGGTGCGGTTGATGCCCTCGGCGACCAGGATGATGCAGTAGCCCAGGCCGACCGCCAGCCCGGACAACACGCCCAGGTCGGACTGCAGGGCCAGGGCCGGGATCAGGAAGAGCGTCATCCCCGGAGCGATGCCCCACACCGGGCGGGCCAGGGTGCTGACCAGGAAGTCGGTCAACACCAGCGCACCACTCACGGCGGTGACCATCAGCCACACCACCCCGGGCGCGGACTGCATCGGGGCGGACTGGGTCTGCAGGTGCTCGACACCGGAGGCAGCCAGGCTGGACACCGCGGCGAACGGGCCACCGCCGGAGTCGCTGAGCACGGCAGCCAGCCCGCCCAGGGCGAGCACCACGGCGATGAGCTCGACGACCAGCGCAGCCCCCTCGCCCAGGCGGGAGCGGCGGACCAGCCCGGTGACCAGTCCCACCGCGAGCAGGACCAGCACCGACCACAACAGGAAGCTGCGGTCCTGGGTGATGGGGATCAGCGTGAGCATCGCCAGGGCGGTGGCGGCGATGCTGGCCAGGATCAGGCGGTCGGAGGAACGCATCTCACCTCACCGCCTGCAGGGCTGCGATCCGCGACCAGACCTCGGGGACACTGTCGCGGGCCTCGGCCCGGACCACCAGCCACTGCTCGGACTCCAGGATCGCGGTGATCCGGTCCAGGTGCTCGTTCGCCTCGTCCTGCGACTTCGCGGTGCCGTCCCAGGTGTCGACGTCCATCACGACGGCGATCCCACGGGCGCGGTTGCGACGCGCACCGGCGACCAGGGCAGCCTCGGCGGCGCTCACCCGTCCGAGCACCGCGACCAGCAGCTGCCCGGCGGCATCGGCCTGCAGCTCGGTCACACCATGGCTGAGCGAGGGCTGGGCTCGGGTGGTGATCTCGGCCAGGCCACGCAACATCACATGCCGTACGGCATTGCGTTGGGCCGACACGTGGGCCAGGTCGAGGCGACCCTGACCGTGGTAGATCTCGATCGAGTACGCCTCGGAGATGAAGTGGTCGCCGACCGAGGCGGCGAAGGAGACCGCCCACTCGAAGGATCCGTGCAGGTGGTCGCCGGTGTGGGAGCCGCTGCGGTTGTCCAGCAGGATCGCGCAGGTGGGGTCCCAAGCCTGTTCCTCGCGCCGCACCATCATCTCGCCACGACGGGCGGTCGAGCGCCAGTGGATCCGACGCACGTCGTCACCGTCGTGGTACTCGCGCACCAGGACGTCGTCCTGACCGGTCACCCCGATCCGATGGGGGCGGTCGTCACCGGACTGTCCACCGCCGCCGGCGCCGTTCGGGGACTCCAGCAGGTGCACCCGCGGGGTGACCAGCAGCTCGGAGACGGTGGTGAAGGCCCGGTCGAGTGTGACCAGTCCGAACGGGTCGGTGAGGCGGACCCGCAGCGGTCCGGTGTGGAAGCGTCCGCGGTAGTGCCCGACCATCGGGTAGCTCACCCGGCGGTGCCAGTCCTGAGTGGCACTGTCGACCATGAAGCGCGGTCGTTGGCCGAGTTGGGCGGGCACGTCGTCCTCGAGCAGCACGACCCCGACCGGGATGCGGCTGCGGTGGGTGATGACCAGTTCGCCGGTCAGGCGACCACCCAGCGAGACCTCGTTGGGGTGGACCGAGCGCTCACAGCTGAGCCGGAGCCGGGAGCGGCTCAACACGACGGCAGCCACCACCGGCACGAAGAACAGCAGCAGCGGGACGACCATCACGTCGCGTTCGCCCACCAGGGCACAACCGATCGTGCCGATCAGGCCGATGAGCAACAGGGCCCGGCCACGCCCGGTCAGGATTCGCCACGCACGCACCATGGGATCGTGGCGCTCAGTCGTGCTCGGGCACGCGGACGCCGCGGACGCACTGACCGATGATCTCGGTCGTGCTCCGCCGACCGGCCAGCGCCTCCGAGGAGGGCAGCACCCGGTGGGCCAGCACCGAGACGGCCAACGAGGCGACGTCGTCAGGGTTGACGTAGTCGCGTCCGGAGAGGGCGGCCAGGGCCCGCGAGGCACGGAGCAACTGGATCGTCGACCGTGGCGAGGCGCCGAGGCGCAGGTCGCGGTGGTGACGGGTCGCGTCGACCACGTCGACGATGTACTGCTTGATCGGCACCGCGACGTAGACCTGACGGACCTGCTCGATCAACGAGACGATGGTCTCGGCATCGGTGACCGGCTCGAGCTTGTCGAGCGGGTTGGTCTGGCCGTGCTGGTCCAGCATCGCCATCTCGGAGGCGGTGGTCGGGTAGCCCATCTCGACCCGGGCCATGAAGCGGTCCCGCTGGGCCTCGGGCAGGGGATAGGTCCCCTCCATCTCGATCGGGTTCTGGGTGGCGACCACCATGAACGGCGGCGGCAGGGGATAGGTGGTCCCGTCGACCGAGACCTGACGCTCCTCCATCGACTCCAGCAGTGCCGACTGGGTCTTGGGCGAGGCGCGGTTGATCTCGTCGCCGACGACCACATTGGCGAAGATCCCACCCTGCTTGAACTCGAACTCGCGGGACTCGGCGTTGTAGACCGACACGCCCGTGATGTCGGAGGGCAGCAGGTCGGGGGTGAACTGCAGTCGGCGCACCGAGCAGTCGATGGCCCGCCCGAGCGCCTTGGCCAACATCGTCTTGCCGACCCCGGGGACGTCCTCCACCAGGAGGTGTCCTTCGGCCAACAACACCACCAGCGCCAGGTCCACCGCGCTGCGTTTGCCTTCGATCACGGTCTCGACGGCCTTGCGCACCTCGCCGACCACCGAGGTCACCCGGTCGATGTCGGGCTCGAGCTGTGTCTGCTGCAGGGTCACGGATCCCTCCGGGATGGGTTCAGGTGTGGCCGGGTCGACGGGTACGCCGGGTGGGCTTTCCGTCGACATCGTACGCAATGGCACCACCCCTCCCGGAGCCACGGTTGGAGGGCTTCGGGGGCGGCGGGGAGCAATTGTGGGGAGGATCTTGCGCAAAGTGGGGGATTGTGGAGTACAGTGGAGCGCAGTGGAGCGGATGAGGCCTCATCGGGAGCGAGGGGAAGGGAGCCGAGATGTTTCTGGGCACCCACACCCCCAAGCTCGACGAGAAGGGCCGCATCTTCCTTCCGGCGAAGTTTCGCGACGAACTCGCCGGCGGGTTGGTCATCACCCGGGCTCAGGACCGGTGCTTGGCGATCTACCCGCAGGAGACGTTCGTCGAGATGACCAAGTCGATGGTTGCTGCACCGACCAGCGTCAAGCAGGTCCGTGACTTCCAGCGCATGCTGGCGGCCTCGGCCTCGGACGAGGTCCCTGACAAGCAGGGGCGGATCACGATCCCGACCCAGCTGCGCGGGTACGCGGGGCTGGACAGTGGGGAATGCGTGGTGGTCGGCGCCATCAACCGGGTCGAGGTCTGGAGCCCCGCCGCATGGGAGGAGTACTCAGCCGCCCAGGAAGACGTCTTCGCGGAGATGAACGAGGAGGTCTTCCCGGGTTTCTGAGCAGTCCGTTCCCGGTCGCCATCCGTACGGATGAGGCTTCGACCCGGGGTCTGGCCACCTGGCGCACCTTCCCCTGTGCCAGGCGGAACTTCCCGCAGACCCCGGGCCGGGACCCCGACGTACGGCAGGCGAACTGGACACCACGACCACGGAACGGGGTGAGGACATGTCGGGTGCCGACCAGAAGTCCTCGACCCCACCTGCCGCCCCGGACGTCCACGTCCCCGTCATGCGGGACCGGATCGTCGAACTCCTGGCCCCGTCGCTGCAGCAACGCGACGCCGTACTGGTCGACTGCACCCTCGGACTGGCCGGCCACTCCTTGGCCCTGCTCGACGCCTTTTCCGACACCCGTCTGATCGGGATCGACCGGGACGCCGACGCCCTGGCGGTCGCCGAGCAGCGGCTGGCCCGCCACCATGACCGCGTCACGCTGGTCCAGGCCGTCTACGACGAGGTCGACCGGGTGGTCGCCGACCAGGGCCTGGCCTCGGTGTCGGCCGTCCTGATGGACCTGGGCCTGTCCAGCCTGCAGATCGACCGGGCCGATCGCGGCTTCGCCTATGCGGTGGACGCCCCCCTCGACATGCGGATGGACCAGCGGGCCGAACTGACCGCCGAGGGCGTGGTCAACGGGTGGTCCGAGGCCGAGCTGGTCCGCATCCTGCGCCGCTACGCCGAGGAGCGGTTCGCCGACCGGATCGCCCGGGCCATCGTGGCCGAGCGCAGTCGGGCGCCGATCACCACCTCGGCCCGGCTGGTAGAGATCGTCACCGAGTCCTTGCCCGCTGCCGCCCGCTACGCGAAGAAGTCGGGCAGGGGATCGCACCCGGCGAAGCGGACCTTCCAGGCGCTGCGGATCGCCGTCAACGACGAGCTCGCCGTGCTGGCCCGAGCGCTCCCGGCCGCCGTCGGCGTGCTGGGCCTGGGCGGGCGGATCGCGGTGCTGGCCTACCACTCCGGTGAGGACCGCCAGGTCAAGCAGGTGCTCGCCGCCGGTGCGGCCGATCGGGCCCCGCGTGATCTGCCGGTCGTGCCGGAGGAACTGCAGGCCGAGCTGCGGCTGCTGACCAGAGGCGCCGAGCAGCCCGGTGAGGACGAGATCAACGACAACCCGCGCGCCGCCTCGGCGCGGTTGCGGGCAGCCGAACGCGTACGGGAGGTCCGATGAGCGCGGTCCATGAACTCGAGCACGACCGGTCCGGTCGTGGCGGGCACACCGGGTCCGGCCGCGCCGCGCCCCGGCTGGTGCCCGTGCCCGACGCGGTGCAGCCGCTGCGGCGACTGCCCTTCGCCGTGGTGTTGGTCGGTGTGCTCGGCATCGGCCTGCTGGGGCTCCTGGTGCTCAACACCCAGCTGCAGGACCAGTCCTTCAAGCTCAGCGAGCTCGAGGCCCGCTCCACCCGGCTGGCCTACACCGAGGACGCCCTGCAGCACGAGCTCGACGAGGTCTCGTCGCCGGCCTCGCTGGTGGCCAAGGCCACCGCCCTGGGGATGCGGCCCTACGTCGGACCTGGCTTCATCACCATGCCCGACGGCACCGTGGTCGGCAGCCCCGAGAAGGCCACGGGCAAGGACTTCAAGTCCTCGCTGATCAAGAGCCCCGCCCAGATCGAGGCGGAGAAGCGAGCGGTCGAGGAGAAGCGACGGGCCGAGCAGGCGCGGAAGGATGCGGAGAAGCGCCGGGCCGAGGCCGAGCAGAAGAAGGCCGAGCAGGAGAAGAAGAAGGCCGAGCAGGACGAGGAGGGTGAGTGAGCATGGCCGAACGACGCCGACCCCGTGACGGGGAGGAGCCACCCAAGCGGCGGAGCACCAGGTCGTCCTCGGACCGTCGACCGGCGACCCGCTCCTCGGCGAGCAAGAAGTCAACGACGGCGAAGAAGTCGACCACGACACGCTCGTCGTCCTCTGCCCGCTCGTCGTCCACCGCGCGGAAGCCGTCCAGTTCGACGCGTTCCAGCTCGTCCCGGTCCGGATCGACCCGTTCCAGCTCGACTCGTTCCAGCTCGTCCCGCTCCAGCTCATCCCGGTCCAGCTCATCCCGCTCCACCTCGACCCGGTCCAGCTCGGCGCGGTCGCGGTCGAGTGCGAACCGACCGGTTTCGCGGCCCCGTCGCCCGGCGCGGCCGAAGCGGCGCAAGGTGTATCGCGTCCCGGTCCGTTGGCCGCTGGCCAAGCAGTCGTTCCGGATCAATGCGGTGCTGATCGCGATGGCGATGATCG
>DVLP01000290.1 GCA_018715445.1 Candidatus Avipropionibacterium avicola
ACCGATCTCGACCCGATCCAGCACACTCTGCTGTTCGAGCGCTTCCTGAACCCAGAGCGCGCCTCGATGCCCGACTTCGACATCGACTTCGATGAGCGTCGTCGCGGCGAGGTGATCCAGTACGTCACCCAGAAGTACGGCGACGACCGGGTCTGCTACATCGCCACCTACGGCACGATCAAGGCCAAGCAGGCGATCAAGGACTCGGCCCGGGTGATGGGCTACCCGTTCTCGGTCGGTGACCAGATCACCAAGAAGATGCCGCCGGCGGTGATGGGCAAGGACGTCCCGCTCACCGAGATCCACAACCCCGAGCACAAGCGCTACGCCGAGGGCAGCGAGTTCCGCACCATGCTCGCCCAGGACCCCGAGGCGAAGGCGATCTACGACAAGGGCGTGGGCATCGAGGGCCTGAAGCGCCAGTGGGGCGTGCACGCCGCGGGCGTGATCATGTCGAGCGATCCGTTGCAAGGCATCGTCCCGATCATGAAGCGTGAGCAGGACGGCGCGATCATCACCCAGTTCGACTACCCGGCCTGTGAGTCTCTCGGGCTGGTCAAGATGGACTTCCTGGGCCTGCGCAACCTGACGATCCTCGACGACGCGGTCAAGAACGTGAAGCGCAACCGCGAGATCGATCTGGACCTCGACGAGCTCAGCAAGCAGATGGACGACCCGGCGACCTACCAGTTGTTGTCCCGGGCCGACACCTTGGGCGTGTTCCAGCTGGACGGCGCCGGCATGCGCCAGCTGCTCCGGTTGATGCAGCCGGACAACTTCGAGGACATCTCCGCAGCACTCGCGCTGTACCGCCCCGGTCCGATGGGGGTGAACGCCCACACCAACTTCGCCCTGCGCAAGAACGGCAAGCAGGCCCTGGTGCCGCTCGACCCCCAGCTGGAGGGCAAGCTGCAACCCGAGATGGTCGAGGCGCTCGAGCCGATCCTGGGCACCACCCACTTCCTGGTGATCTACCAGGAGCAGGTGATGGAGATCGCCCAGAAGCTGGCCGGCTACACCCTCGGCAACGCCGACCTGTTGCGCCGGGCCATGGGCAAGAAGAAGAAGGAGGTCCTCGACAAGGAATACATCCCGTTCTCCGAAGGCATGCGCGCCAACGGGTTCAACGAGGCCTCGATCGCTGCCCTGTGGGGCGTCCTGGTGCCCTTCTCCGACTACGCCTTCAACAAGTCCCACACCGCCGCCTACGGCCTCATCGCGTACTGGACGGCCTACCTGAAGGCGAACTTCCCGGCGGAGTACATGGCGGCGTTGCTCACCTCGGTGAAGGACGACAAGGACAAGATGGCGATCTATCTGGGGGAGTGCCGCCGGATGGGGATCAAGGTCCTGCCGCCCGACGTGAACGAGTCCGAGGCTGACTTCACCCCCGTCGGGACCGACATACGGTTCGGGTTGACCGCGGTGCGCAATGTCGGGGCGAACGTCGTCGAGGCGATCGTGGCCGCCCGTACCGAGCACGGACCGGCCCGCAGCTTCCAGCAGTTCCTGGACCAGATCCCGTTGGCGGCCTGCAACAAGCGAGTGATCGAGTCGTTGATCAAGTCCGGCGGGTTCGACGAGATGAACCATCCCCGGCGAGCGCTGATGGCGGTCCACGAGCAGGCGGTGGACTCGGTGATCGACCTGAAGCGCAACGAGGCCCACGGCCAGGACGACCTGTTCGCCGGGTTCGGCGACGATTCCGAGGGCGGCGGTGCCGGGTTCACCACCGAGATCCCGGACCTGTCCGACTGGGACAAGAAGACCAAGCTCGGCCTGGAGCGCGAGATGTTGGGCCTGTACGTGTCGGACCATCCGTTGCAGGGCCTGGAGCATGTGCTGGCGGCCGAGCGCGACATCGCGATCTCGTCCCTGATGGCCGATGACGGGCCCAGGGAGGGCCAGTACGCGATCTGCGGGATGATCACCCAGGTCACCCGCAAACAGACGAAGAAGGGCGACTACTGGGCGATCATCACCGTCGAGGACCTGGAGGCCTCGATCGAGGTGCTGTTGTTCCCGAAGGTCTACACGCTGGTCTCGACGATGCTGGCCACCGACACCATCGTGCGGGTGCGCGGACGCATGGAGTCCAAGGAGGACCGTGTCGAGATGCACGGTCAGGAGCTCAGCCTGCCCGATGTGAGTGAGGGACCCGAGGGCCCGGTCGTGATCAGCCTGCGGACCACCCGGTGCACCCCGCCGGTGGTCGAGCAGCTCAAGCAGGTCCTGACGGCCCACCCCGGCGCCACCGAGGTCCGCCTCCGGCTGGTCTCCCAGGAGGACCGGACCCTGACCTACCGCCTCGGCCAACAGCTCCGCGTCACCCCGTCCCCGCCGCTGATGGCCGACCTGAAGGCACTCCTCGGTCCGTCCTGCCTGGCGAGCTGATGCCCGATCCCGAGCTCGCCCCCCGAGCTCCGTCGAGGGGCCTGCCCGCCCTGACGCTGTTCCTCACCACTGTGGTGGTCGGTGTGCTCGCCGGCCTCCTGTGGGCACGGCTGACGCCGTTGCCGGGCTACACCGTCCAGTCCGACGGCGGTGCCTCGACGACCGAGCGGGGACTCACCGGGTTCATCCATGCCGACATCGTCTTCGCCGGTCTCGGCCTGGTGCTCGGCATCGGCCTGGGCATCGTGGGCTGGCGTGCCTTCGGACGACGCCTCGGCTGGCTGAGCGTCCCGGTGACGATCGTGATGGCCCTGCTCGCCGCCGTGCTGTGTTGGCAGGTCGGTGAGCTCATCGGACCCACGGACTTCGACGCCCGCCTCGCCGCGGCCACACCCGGGCAGACCGTGCCGATCGACCTCGAGCTGCGGGCCCGCACCGCGATCGCCGCCTGGGTGCTGGGCGCCTGCGCCGCGCTGATGGTGCTCACCGCGCTGGTCCGCGATCCCGATGACGGTGAGCCGCTCCGCCTGCCGTGGACCGTGCTCGACGATCGACCGGACCGCTGATGCCATGATGGATCGACGTCGTGCCTTTGGCCTCGGTGCGGTGGCCCTGATGGCCACAGCGGCATGTCGGTCCACCCCAGAACCGGAGGGCGACGGCAGGGGATCGCGGGCGCGAATCCATGCCTCGGTCGAGGAGCTGGCCGCTGACTCGCTGGTGATCGCCGTGGGCACCGTGATCCGCTCGACCGACCTGCCGGATGGCTCTGCCGTACGGGCCGAGCTCGAGATCGCCGAACTACCGCGACCGTCGATGCTGGGCGCGACCTACACCGGGGTGACGCCCGAGGAGCCGAGGTGGCAGACACGCTCACGGTGCTCCAAGCCAGGCCTCGCCAGGGCGACGAGGTACCGGACCGGTTCCTGGAGCCTGGCGTGGACCACCTGCTCTTCCTGGTCCCGACGAACCTGCCGGCAGGATCCGAGTACGGACCGGACGCGGAGGACTGGTGGTACGTGACCGGGGGCGGTGCCGGCGCCTATCGACACACCAACCGGGACAGCCATGAACGCGTGGCTGCCGATGACGCCGACCACCTGCCGGCCACCCTCACCCCCGACGAGGTCCAAGGCCTCGGCTGATGGTGGGGCCAGCCCGGTCAACCGCGAATCGTGAGGGTGAATCGGGTCGGTGAGGTCCCGGTGAGGTGGACCCGCAGGCCGTCCGGTGTGAGGCTGCCGTTGAGGTACGTGTAGCGCTCACCGGGATCCATCGACACCGGCTGGGCCGGGCCTGATCCCGTACCGGGCCCGAACTCGATGACGTCCGAACCAACGGTGTAGCGGCCGGTTCCCTCCACGAGCTGGTACGTGTCGGGCTCATCCAGCGCCTCCACCCCGGTCAGGGTCCCGCCGGGACGGAAGCACAGCTCCATCGTCCAGGAGGTCTGGGCCCCTGCGAGCTCGACATCCAGGTCGAGGCCGTCGTCGCGGACGAGGACCTCCACATCGGTACGCAGTCGCACGAGCTGCTTGGGACGCTTGGCGAAGTCCATCTTGGCCCAGAACCGGCCCTCGTTGCTCAGGGCGTAGTCACCGTCGTTGCGGCGGTCCTGCTCGGCCAGCGGTAGGTGGTAGGGCACGGCGAGCTCGCTGCTGAGGCGGTAGTGGCCCTCGGCGAGCACCTCGAGCTCGTCGGGTCGGAAGTGCCCAGTCGAGAAGAAGCGAGGCGACAGTCGTACTGAGTCGAGGATGGCGGCGCCCGAGCGAAAGGTCGCCACGGTGGGGTTGGTCGACAGCCCCGAGGCGATCACCGGGACCTCGGGATGGTCCGTCCCGGCAAAGACCGAGCAGGTGCGCGTGCCGGTGCGGTGTCGAGCCAGGTCGCTGCCGGTCAGCACGGTGCTCACCCTCTCCGGGAGTGGCTCGGCCGCGGGAAGCGTTGCCGACAGCTCGGGGCGTTCGACCACATCGGCCAGGAAGTCGCCGAGCTCGCCGGTGCCACGGTCGAGGATGTCGGCCACCACGGTCGCGTGGCGCCCGTCCTGGTCGACGAGGGCGACCTCGCGATACTGCAACAGGTACCACCACAGGTCGCGGATCGACTTCTGGTCCTGGCGACGGGAGTGGACGGTGACGACCTCGCCGTTCGGCTCCAGCAGGGCGAAGGTGGCCTCGAGGTTGCGCCGTACTGGTTCGATCAGCTCAGGGCGATCCAGCGCCCAGGCCATGGTGAGCAGGCAAGGATTGGTGACCTCACTGGCATAGGTCGAGCTGCGTTCGCTGTACATCCCGTCCGCGTCGATGTCGATGCCTTCGGCCAGCCACTGGTCGATCCGTGCCTCCAGATGTCGGTCCGGGAACAGCTGGTGGATCCGGGCCAGTGCTGCACAGACCTCCCAACGGTGGTTGGGGGTGTGCACGCCGCCGGTGCGCAGTGCGAGGCTGGCGCGACGGATCACTCGTTGCAGACCGAGACGCACCGGACGGGTCGAGGCGTGGTCGTCGGTGGTGAGGATCGACCAGATCAGGCAGATGTCCTGGATCGCGAAGGCGGTGTCGGGTGGGGAGTGCAGATTGCCGATGTCGTAGGTGCCGTCGGTGTGCTGACGGTCGACCAGGGCCTGGGCGATGGCCCGCATGGGCCGCACCAGCTCCGGGTCATGGTGGTGCTCGGAGTCCTGCCAGGTCCACGGGGTCGCGATCCGACGCAACCGACGGGCCAGCGACCGGGGCGAGTCCGTCGCCAGTGCTGCTGAATACCCGTCCACCGCATCAGCGACCTGGTCGTCACTGCGCGCGGTCAACAGCTCGAGGAACGCGGTGTCGACCTCCTCCGGTGGGGCAGCGACCGCTCGCCTCGACGGGGTGGTCACCGCGAGAGCGGCTCCAGCTGCGGCGGCTCCGATGAGGACGTGTCGGCGTTCCATGGTTCGACTCCCGGTTGTCTGAGAAACCTGTTTCCGGGCCCCACGCTAACCGGTGGCCGCCACCAACGAGGGTTCGAGGAGCAGGCATCCCAGCTGACGGCCATCAGTCGAGGTTCACTCGAGCACGCCCGACTCATCCAGATCGAGGGTGCCGATGCTCAGGCTCTGACGAGCGACCGACGACAACACCTCACAGCGTCGCTGGCCCACCCAGACGAGAGTCATCAACTCGATGGGGCGAGCAACAACTAGCGAAGAGCATCAGGCAGCCCAGTCTTCAACGCGGTTAAGGTTATCGACTCCGCTATCGTGACATCGATGAAATCAGCGATGTCCCAGTCTGCCTTGGAGGCGTAGAACCTGGCTTCGAGGTGTTGCTCATTCCCAGCCATGTCAGATGACGTCGGCATTCGCCAGCCAGCGTGGTTGCCCAGTACTGCCCTTGGCCTGTCAGCGGACGAGTCCATGATTGCTCCGGCATCCAAGTGGCTTGGGAGTCCGAACACCAGACTGATTCTGACCTCGCGCGGTGCATCGCCGCCGGCGGGAGCATCTCCCAAAATGCGTTGGATGCTTTGGACAGTCACACTCAGGCTGTTCACGAGACTCCTCGAAGGGTCGTCTGATGGGGACCGCGTTCGGCATTCTATTTCACTTACGCGAAAAAGCGGTGCACACGTGGGCCTGCAACCTCGCTGTGCTGAGTCGGACTCTCGTCAGCGCCCGATCGGGGCGAATCGGGCGTCGGTCAGGGCTGCCAGGTCTGACGGTCGCAGCTGCACCTGCAGGCCGCGTTTGCCGGCCGAGACCATCATCTGGTCGAGTCGTTCGGCGTTGTCGTCGATCACGGTCGGCAAGGGTGTGCGTTGCCCCAGAGGTGAGATCCCGCCGACCACGTAGCCGCTGCTCCGGCTGGCAGCCGTCGGTTCGGCCATCGTGACCTTCTTGACCCCGAGGGCGTTTGCCATCGCCTTCAGGTCGAGCTGGGTGGCGACCGGGACCACCGCCACGGCCAGACCGGACCCGGTGTCGACCACCAGGGTCTTGAAGATCAGTCTCGGGTCGACCCCGAGCGCAGCTGCGGCCTCCTCGCCGAAATGGCTCTGGCCGTCGTCGTGCTGGTAGGGATGCAGGCCGTGCTCGATGCCGGCCCGCTCCAGCGCCACCGTCGCAGGGGT
>DVLP01000291.1 GCA_018715445.1 Candidatus Avipropionibacterium avicola
AACATCCCCACCATCTTCGTCTCCGGCGGTCCGATGGAGGCCGGCAAGGTCGTCGCCACCGATGGCATCGCCCGCCCCAAGCTGGACCTGATCGATGCGATGGTCATGTCGGCCGACACCTCGGTCAGCGATGAGGAGCTCGCCCTCGTCGAGCAGTCCGCCTGTCCGACCTGCGGATCCTGCTCGGGGATGTTCACCGCCAACTCGATGAACTGCCTCACCGAGGCGATCGGCCTGGCCCAGGCCGGCAACGGCTCCACCCTGGCGACCCACGCCATGCGCAAGCAGCTGTTCGTCAACGCCGGCACCCGCATCGTCGACCTGGCCAAGCGCCACTACGCCGACGAGGACGACTCGGTGCTGCCGCGCGAGATCGCGAGCCGATCGGCCTTCGAGAACGCCTTCGCCCTGGACGTGGCGATGGGCGGCTCGACCAACACCGTGCTGCACCTGCTGGCCGCGGCGCGTGAGGCCGAGCTCGACTTCACCGTCAGCGACATCGACGCCATCTCCCGAAAGGTGCCCTGCCTGAGCAAGGTGGCACCGAACTCGCAGAAGTACCACATGGAGGACGTCCACCGCGCCGGCGGCATCCCCGCGATCCTGGGCGAGCTGCACCGGGGTGGGCTGCTCAACACCGACGTCTCCCGGGTCGACGGTGACGGTCTGGAGCCGTGGCTGGCGGAGTGGGACATCCGTGGTGGCTCCGCCTCCGCTGCAGCCCAGGAACTGTTCCTGGCGGCCCCCGGTGGTGTCCGGACCACCGAGCCGTTCTCCACCGAGAACCGGTGGGAGTCGCTCGACACCGATGCCGCCGACGGCTGCATCCGTGACATCGAGCACGCCTACACCGTCGACGGTGGGCTGTGCATCCTGTTCGGCAACATCGCCGAGGACGGGTGCGTGGTCAAGACCGCGGGGGTCGCCGTGGACTCGTTGGTGTTCAACGGTTTCGCGAAGGTGTACGAGTCCCAGGACGATGCGGTCACCGGCATCCTGTCCGGCGAGGTCGGCGAGGGCCATGTCGTGGTGATCCGCTACGAGGGACCCAAGGGTGGACCCGGGATGCAGGAGATGCTGTATCCCACGTCGTTCCTCAAGGGGCGCGGGTTGGGCACCAAGTGCGCCCTGATCACCGACGGCCGGTTCTCCGGCGGCACCAGCGGTCTGTCGATCGGGCACATCTCGCCCGAGGCGGCCGGCGGCGGGGTGATTGCCCTGGTGCGCGACGACGACGAGATCGCCATCGACATCCCGCAACGCTCCATCCGCCTGCTGGTCGACGATGCCGAACTGGCCGAGCGCCGGGCGGTCGAGGAGTCGCGGGAGCATCCGTACACGCCGGTGGACCGGGACCGACAGGTCTCGACGGCGCTGCGGGCCTATGCCTCGATGGCGACCGCTGCCTCCGACGGTGCCTACCGTCGGCTGGACTGACGCAAAAGATCTGGCGCTGCCCGGGCGTGGCACCGTAGCGTTCAGCGGGTACGCGACCTGCGAGCGAAGCCGAGCACGATGACCGACGCCCCTGTCCCCCTGCCGTCGGGGGCTGTTCCCCTGCCGTCGGACGCTGACGCCCCCGCACCGGACGATCCGCGGTGGAAGCGCAATGTCGGACTCTTCCTGACCGGTCAGCTGGTCTCGCTGTTCGGCTCCATGGTCGTGCAGTACGTCGTGATGTGGTGGGTGACGCTGGAGACCAAGTCCGGGATGGCGATCGCGCTCTATGCCGTCGCGGCCTTCGCCCCGCAGGGCGTGGTCTCCATCTTCGGCGGCGTGTTCGCTGACCGGATGAACCGCAAACGGCTGGTGATCCTCGCCGACGCCTCGATCGCGGCCGTCACCCTGGTGCTGGCGATCGTCATGACCCTGGGGATCACCGAGATGTGGATCATCCTGTTGGCCGTGGCGATCCGGTCCTTCGGTGCCGGCGTCCAGACCCCGACGGTGCAGGCGCTGATCCCGCAGATCGTGCCCTCGGAGCAACTGATGCGGGTCAACGGCATCTTCCAGAGCGTCAACTCGGCGATGGCACTGCTCGCGCCGGCCGCCGCGGCCGCGATCTTCGCCGGCTTCGGCATCATCCCGGTCTTCTACCTGGACGTGGTCACCGCAGTGATCGGGATCGGCTTCCTGCTGCTGGTGAGCGTGCCGACCCTGGCCCGTACCGGCGAGGCGACCAGCTATCGCCAGGACCTCGTCGAGGGGATGCGCTACATCTGGCACCACGCGGTCGTGCGGTGGCTGCTGGTCGTCTTTGCCCTGCTGTTCCTGCTGACGGTGGCGCCGTCGTTCATCACTCCCCTGCTGGTGGCCCGCACCTTCGGTGAGCAGGAGTGGAAGCTTGCCGTGCTGGAGATCGCGTTCAGCATCGGGATGATGATCGGTGGCGCCCTGGTCGCCACCCTGCTGGCCAAACGGAGCCCGATGCGGCTGATCCTGGTGGCCACCTACGGTTTCGCCCTGTGCACCGTTGCGCTGGGGTTGAGCCCGAACCTGTGGGTGTTCTACGGCTTCATGTTCCTGTTCGGCGTCGGGGTGCCGTTGTTCTCCACGCCGTTCACCACCTTGATGCAGCAGACCGTGGAGCCGGCCAAGCACGGGCGGGTGTTCAGCTATGTCGGCATCGTGATGGCCCTGGCCACGCCAATCGGGATGGTGGTCTTCGGTCCGCTGGCCGATGTGATCAGCGTCCAGACGTTGCTCGTGATCGCCGGGATCGTCACCGTCGCGGTGATCAGCGTCGCGATCATGCTACCGTCAGGTCGGGCCGCGATCGCCGCGAGTCAGGAACGCCACCACTGATCGTCTGGTCCGACCGGCAGGTGTCGCTTGTGCCGGCTCGTGCGGTAGCGCTGCTCCAGGTTCTGCGCGGCCTCCTCGGCGATCGTCCTGCCCTCGAGGTAGTCGTCGATCTGCTCGTACGACAGGCCAAGGCTCGACTCGTCGGTCTGACCGGGCTGCTCGTCCAACAGGTCGGCGGTCGGTACCTTGGAGACCAAGTGCTCCGGTGCCCCGAGGTGGGCCAGCAAGGCACGGCCCTGCCGCTTGGTCAGGCCGGCCAGCGGCAGTACGTCGGCCGCGCCGTCACCGAACTTGGTGAAGAATCCGGTGACCGCCTCGGCAGCATGGTCGGTGCCGAGCACCACGAGGGACCGCTGTCCGGCGATGGCGAACTGGGCGATCATGCGCTGGCGGGCCTTCACATTGCCCTTGTTGAAGTCCGTGATCGGCGTGCCGGTGGCCGTGGCGTACTCCTCGGCGATCGCGTCGGTCGCGGTACGGATGTTGAACATGAGTTGCTCCGGGGCTGCGACGAACTCCATCGCACTGCGGGCATCGTCCTCGTCGGCCTGGACCCCGTACGGCAGTCGAACCGCGACGAAGGTGGCGTCCTGGCCCCGTTCGCGCAACTCGGCGACGGCCAGGCTGGCCAGGCGTCCGGCCAGGGTGGAGTCCTGTCCCCCGGAGATGCCGAGCACGTAGCCACGAGCTCCGGTGGTGCGCAGGTAGTCGACCAGGAAGTCAATGCGTCGGCGTACCTCGGCGGCCGGGTCGATCTCGGCACGGACGCCCAGGGCGGCGATGATCTCGGACTGCAACGGATGCATGACTCCATCCTGCCGCAGGTCCGCGGTTGCCGTCACGTCGTGCGGGCCTCGATCAGGTGTCGGGTGGAGTGTGCGACGAAAGGCCCGGCGGTCGTGACGAGCCGGTGGAAGTCGTACAACCGGTCGCGGTGGGCCTCGACGGTGAAGCCGGGGACCCACCACACCAGCTTGCGCAGCAGGTGCACCACGGCGCCGACGTCGTTGATCTCCATGCGCAACCGCGCGGTGCGCAGATCGACGATCTCCAGTCCGGCGGCGCGGGCCGCCCGACACTCGAGGTCGGGATCGCGGGTCGAGCGGGCCTGTGGTTGCGGACCGAGGAAGAACTCGATCAGCTCGAACGCACTGCCGGGGCCGACGTGTTGGGCGAAGTAGGTGCCGCCCGGCTGCAGCACTCGGGCGATCTCGTCCCACCAGATCGTCGCCGGGTGGCGGCTGGTGACCAGGTCGAAGGCGGCGTCGGCGAACGGCAGCGGTGGCTCGTCCGGGTCGGAGACCACGACCACGCCGCGCGGGTGGAGCAGCTCGGTCGCGCGGGTCAGGTTGGGTGGCCACGACTCGGTGGCGACGGCGGTGGCCGGGAACCGGGTGGCGGTGGCCAGCACCTCGCCGCCGCCGGTCTGGATGTCGAGGCTGGCGGTGGCCCGGCCGAGGCGTTCACCCATCCGAGCGGCATAACCCCACGGTGGTCGCTCCTCGCTCGCGCGGCCCTCGAACCAGGAGAAGTCCCACCCCGAGAGATCGGCCTGCTCGCCGTCACGCACCAGTCGCTCGAAGTCGTCATCCATGGTGGACAATCGTGCCTGACCGGGCCCTTGCCGGTCGAGGAGGTATGTCGATGATGAGCGATCGCCGTGACGATGCACGTCGATGAACGAGGCCACGCTGATGCCCGACCGGTCCTCCTGGTGCACGGCGGCGGGGTGGCCGGATGGATGTGGCGTCCGCTGGTCGACGAGCTGACCCAGCGCCGCTGTCTCGTGCCGGACCTGCCGGGTCACGACCACAGCAGCGATGAACCGTATCGGGACCACGCCAGCACCGTGGACGCTCTGGCGCGCGTCGTGGAGGCACGGGCCAAGGGTCCGGTCGATGTCGTCGGATTCTCCCTGGGAGCCCAGCTGGGGGTGATGTTGGCCAGTCTGCGACCGGAGCTGGTGGCCAGCGTCACGGTGATCAGCGCGCAGGCTCGTCCGATGAGGGCGACAAGGGCCCTGGTGACAATGGTCGGGGCGACCAGCGCCCTGGCGGGACGGACCTGGTTCGCCCGTCTGCAGGCCCGTGAGCTGTTCGTCCCGGACGCGTCGTTCGGGGACTACCTGCGAACCGCCCGCTCGATCTCGCGCGACACGCTGGTGACCTCGGTGCGGGAGAACCTGCAGTTTCGTGTGCCGGCCGCTTGGTCGCAGCAATCCGGTGCACCTGCGCTGGTGCTGGTCGGCGCGAAGGAGCGCCGCGTGATGCTCGACTCGGCGCGGGGACTGCACCGGTCACGGCCGGGCACCCAACTCGAGGTGGTGCCCGGCCGGGGTCACGGCCTTCCGTTGCAGGACCCGGTCTGGCTGGCCCAGCGACTGCAGGGTTGGTGGCAGTCAGGTCAGTCGGGACGTCCCGGAGCCACCAGCCCGGACTCGTAGGCCAGCACCACCAGCTGGGCCCGGTCACGCGCCCCGAGCTTGGCCAGCAGTCGGCTGACATAGGTGCGGGCCGTGGCCGGGCTGATGTGGAGTCGGGTGCCGACGTCGGCATTGCTGAGCCCACGGCCGACCTCGGCCAGCACCTCGCGCTCACGCGCAGTCAGTGCGTCCAGCAGTTCAGGTCGGGTCTGGTGCGCGAGGCGTCGGCCCAGCTGCTGGAGAACCGTCGTGGTGACACCCGGCGACAGCAGGGAATCACCAGCGGCCACCACCCTGATCGCCTGTCGCAGCTCGACCGGAGTGACATCCTTCAACAGGAATCCGGCGGCGCCGGCGCGGATCGCCGACAGGATGTGGTCATCCTCGTCGAAGGTCGTCAGCATCACGACCCGTACGGAGTCCGAGGCCGGGTCACCGGCGATCTGCCGGGTCGCGGTGATCCCGTCCATCCGTGGCATCCGGATGTCCATCAGTACGACGTCGGGACGGAACTGTCGCACCAGCCCGAGTGCAGCTGCACCATCACTGGCCTCACCGACGACCTCGATGTCCCCGTCCTTCTCGGCGAGCATGCGCAGGCCGGTGCGGACCATCTCCTGGTCATCCACGAGCACGACTGTGATCATGGCGTCGTCCTTGTCGGGATCTGTGCCTGCACGACAAAACCGCCACCATTGCGGTTGCCGGCGTGGAAGGTGCCACCGAGGAGTCGGACCCGTTCGGCCATGCCGGTGATGCCGTATCCGTTCGTGCGGGGATGGCTGGGTCGCCCACGCCCGTCGTCGACGATCGTGACCTGGAGCAGTCCGTCGGACTCGGTGAGGGTGACGGTGACGCTGCGGGCGTCGGCGTGACGCAGCACATTGGTCACCGACTCCTGCACGACGCGGTAGGCCGCTGCCTCGACGGCACTGGACAGGCGTGAGTCGGACAGCTCCGAGGTGAGGTCGACGGTGATGCCGGCTGATCGCAGTTGTTCCACCAGGCTGGGGATCTGGGCGACCGTGCGGATTGCTGCGGTCGGCTCGTGATCATCCTGGGTGCGCAGGATCCTCACCAGGGAACGAAGTTCGTGCAACGAGGCGGTCGACTCCTGTCGCACGTGTGCGATCGCTGTGGCGGTCGCCTCGTCGTCCTGGCCGACTGCCTCGGCGGCCACTCCGGCATGGAGTGAGACCACCGACAGTGAGTGCCCAAGGGTGTCGTGGAGCTCTCGCGACAGCCGGGTGCGTTCCTGTTCGATGCGGGCCTGGGCATCGAGGGCACTGCGTTCCTCGGTGAGGGTGGCGATCCGGGCCTGCTGGACTCGTTGGTGACGGCTGGCCCGGATCCCGTAGCCCAGGGCGATCGCTGCAGCGATCAGCGCGATGTTGGTGATGGCGTCATGTCCCAACAGACTCCCCACCGGCTGCGGGTCGTCACGCAGCCGGAAGGCCAGCGCCACAAGGAAGACCACGGCGCCTGCAGCCATGGCCCATCCGAGCCGGCCGGCCTCGGTTGCGCTGAAGAGTGCGGCGACGACGGGGACGGCGACGCCGAGTGTCGGCAGGTCGAGCGTGTAGTAGGCGAAGGTTGCCAGGACGCTGAGGACCAGGACGGCCACGGGCATGGTCCTTCGCAGCAGCAGGACCGAGCCGAATCCGACGGCGAAGCCGTACGCGACCAGCTGTCGGGTGGGCTGGTCAGGTGCCGACGCAGTGGGTTGCGATCCGACCGTGATGATCGTGGCCAGCACCAGGGTGACGGCAACAGCCATCACCACCGTGGGCCACGGTGACCCTCGGTCGGCGGCGCTGGACATGGCCCCACCCTACGAGGGTCATCATCGGACCGCATCAACCAGCGGTCGATCCCGGTGTCGCCTCACGACGTACCTCGGGTGCACACAAGGCGTACACAGGACGAGAGCGTGGACCGATGTGTCGACGCCGGGTGATTCCTAGCGTGGACGCCATGAACTCCACCACCCACACGTCCCCGGCCAAGCGCGTGCGTCTGCGTGTCGCGTGGGCGATGGCCATCACACTCGGCCTGGCGGCCCTGGTGCGTCCACTGTCGCGGATCATCACCGCCCAACTGGGCATCGAGCTCGATGCGATCGTGCCGCTCCTCACCACCCTGGCGATCTCGGTGGTCTGGATCCTTGTGGCCGGCCTGCGGGACCGGCACAATCCGTTGGCGACCCTGATGGCCGCCGGAGCGGTGTACGCCGTGGGCGCCACCCTGGTGAGCGCGGTGCTCTCCCCCGTCCTCGACGGCACGCTCGCCGGTCCCCTCGCCCACCCGATGATGATTCCCATGCTGATCGTGACCAATCTCGTCTGGGGCGCGATCACCGGGGTCATCGCCATGGCCGTGCAACGGATCCGCCGCAACGGCCGCGTGCATCGCCGTGCTGACGAGGATGCACCCTGATGCCGGGGCCGCGACGATCACGGGGGCGGATCCTCGGTGTCGCTGCGCTCGGACTGCTGGGAGGAGTGCTGCTCGCCGTCATCGTCCAGGACCTGGCGATCCGGCTGTTGGTCACGGTGAATGGACCCGGGCCCGGCTCGGGCATCCTTCTCAGTGTCTTGGTCCCAGTCCTCGCCGTCGTCGGCGCCACCCTTGC
>DVLP01000292.1 GCA_018715445.1 Candidatus Avipropionibacterium avicola
ACCGTCGACCCCCAACAGGGCATCGGTCATGTCGCCCCACAACGCGGTCGGGATCATCACCAGCACGTTGTTGAGCGCGTGGCCGAGGATCGCCGCCTCCAGTCCGCCGGTACGCCACACCAACACCGAGAAGCCGGAGGCGATCACGAGGTAGACGGTGAGGCGCCCGGGGTCGAGGTTGGGGTGCCCGGCGGTGAAGATTGCGGCACTGACCAGCGTCGCAATCACGAAGGAGGCCAGGCGCGGTGGGATCACCGCAGCGATCGCCCGGGTCAACGCACCCCGTACGGCGTACTCCTCACCCGCGGCCTGGAACGGGATGATCACGATGATCAGGATGGTGAAGACCAGCCAGTCCGGATTGAGCTCCGGTCCCGGTCGCCACCCCGTGCCGAAGGTGCCGATGGCGATGTAGACCAGATAGATCGGGACCAGCACCAGGGCGAACCTGGCCATCAGTCCCCACCGCAGGCCACCGGCGACCGAGGACATCCAGCGAGGTCGCTGGCCCCACAGGGCCCACTGCAGCAGCATGCTCACCGGGATCAGCAGGGCCAGTCCGAGCGTGGTCGCCGCGAACATGATCGGCGTGATCTCGATCGTGCCGTCCAGGAACGTGGTCGATCGGCCGGTGACGGCGTCGACCACCAGCGCGATCGTGGTCATCACCAGACTGAGCACGAAATAGGCCGCGACCACCGAGACCACCATGACCACGGACTTCCACCAGTGGTGCCGAGGGGTCCGCAGGAAGTGGTGGTACGGCGTCCCCGGCTCAGGCAGCACGGCGCTTCCGGGCACACCCGGGTGCTGATTTCCGGGTACACCCAGGTGCTGATTTCCGGGTACACCCGGGTGCTGGGGCACGTGGTGCTGCTGTGGACCCACGTCGACGAACGGTGAGCGATCGGCCATGGCCTGACACTATCGGTCAGCGCGTCCAGAGCTGCTCCACCAGGCGTCGGGTCGAGGCGATGTTGGCACGGCTGGAGGCACCGAAGACGATCGAGCTGATGTTCGGCTGCTCACACACCCACGCGATCGCCTCAGCCGGCGGGATCGCCCCGGAGGCGAAGACCGACATCGCGATCATCCGGCACCGTCCCTGCTCGAGCAGTGCACGATGGGCCTCGATGCCACCGCTCATCCGGAACCCGACCTTGTTGAGGTTGGCACAGATCACCGGATCGTCGATCCCGAGCCTTTCCAGCACCGGCAGCAACATCGGGGCATTCATCGTGATGAAACCGGGCTCGGCGCCGTAGCGGGACCGCACATGCTCGGCGAAGATGGTGAAGGCCTCATCGAACCCGAGTCCGAGCAACAGGTCGACCACCACGTTCTGCAGGAACACCACCGGGGTCGACAGCCCGGCGAACATCTTCATCTCCGAGTCGATCAGCAGTGTGGTGATCCCCTCGATGTCCTTGGTGGCCAGCGAGCGGCCACCGCGCAGCGCGGCATCGAGGAAGCCTTCGTCGGGCAGGAAGCGTTTGATCGCGCCGACGGGTCCGTCCTCGGTCATCGCATTGGCGTACTTGTGGGCGTACGGCATGCACGGCAGGAAGACCTGGTCCCGGTAGCGCTGCGGATGCGCTCGGACATGATCGGCGACCTCGGCGATCCGGTCATGGGTGGTGCACATGAAGCTGCGCACCTGTTCGTCATGAGCCGCGTCCAGGACCTCGATCACAGCGGCGATGTCCTGGAACCGCATCGACTGGGCTCTGGCCTTCTCCTCCGACATGTGGTTCACGCCGAAGAACTGGTTGTCACCGAACAGCAGCCGGTCCAGTCGCAGTGGTTCGACCGCGCGGTCCGACGGCGTGATCCTGGTCTCCACGCTGGTCATGCCGCTGCCGCCTTCCGGGTGCGGTCGAACCAGCGCGGCAGTCGCAGGCGTCGGCGTCGCCCGGTGTCGACGACCACCGGTGGGCGTGGGACCGACGCCCCTGTGGCATCGTCGACCAGCTTGGCGATCGTCCGGTCGGTGACCGCGGCCGAGGCGAAGTCGTTGACGCCCTCCACCCGTCCCTGACCGATCCGGTCGACGAAGTCGGCGACCTGGGCGCTGTACTCCTCGCCGCGCAGGTAGAACCACACCGGATCGGTCAGTTCCGTTGTGTACTTGACGTTCCAGCCCGTGCGGTACCCTTGGGGCACCGATGCGGTGTCACGCAGGTACACCTGGATCTCCTGCCGGTCGACGAAGATCCGGCCCTGGGTCCCCCACAGGGTGAGTCGGGTGGTCATCTTGCGTTGGGACTCGTCGCTCCAGCTGACCGAGACCTGGGCCGAGACCTGGTCGTCATAGCGCAGGGTGGTCAGCACCTCGTCGTCGGTCTCGGCCGAGAACACCCGGTTGAGCACCGACCCGGTGGCGAACCGTGGCTCCCCCAGATACCAGTTGACCAGGTTGAGCGGATGGGCCGCGTAGTCGTACAGGCAACCCCCGCCCGCCGCCTTGCGGCTGCGCCAGGTGGTGCCCTGCTCCTTCAGCACCACCGGTCCGTACGCCTCGGCCAGGACGTGGGTGAGACGACCGATCGCGCCGGCCTCGACCAACCGCTTCGCCTCGGCGAAGGCACCCACATAGCGGTTGTGGTAACCGACCTGGGTCACCAGCTCGCGATCGCGGGCCAGCTGCGCCAGCCGTTCGGCATCGGCGACGTCCAGGCAGAACGGTTTCTCGCAGAAGACGTGGAGACCGCGCTCCAACGCCGCCCCCACCATGTCACTGTGCATGTGCGTGGGTGTCGCGATCACCACGGCGTCGAGGTCGGCGACCTCCACCATCGCCTCCATCGACGCCGTGGTGACCAGTCCGGTGTACTTTCCCAACACGGAGCGGACATAACCCGTCGGGTCGCAGACGGCTGCGACTTCCACGTCCGGATGTGCCCTGAAGATCGCCAGGTGCGACAAACCCATCTTGCCCAACCCGGCCAGTCCAACCCTGACCATCGTGTTCCTCCCCCGAGGTGGCGGTCCGCGTCGGTGCGGCCCACCTGAAGACATGATAACAATCCGGTGCGGACCCGGGGATTTTTTTGAAGCAGCTCCCCCGTTGGGGGCACCATGGAGCGCGATCCCTTTGCCGAGGGGCCAGCAGCACAAGGGGGAGCTCCGTGCCCACACCGTTGTCGGTGGATGACCTGTTCCGCGCTGTGGCGCGCTCCTGGGGGGTGCTGGTGGGCACCCTCGTCCTGTGCCTTGTCGCCGCGCTGGGGGTCTGGATCGTCTTCCCCCAGACCTACACCGCCGAGGCCCAGCACACCGTCGAGCCGATCTCGGTGCTGTCCACCGGATCGACCTTCAACACCGTGAACATGGACACCGAGGCGGTCGTGGCGACCTCGACCTCGGTGGTGGCGCGGGCCGCCGAGGCCCTGGACGGTGACACCTCGACCACACAGCTGCGCGCCTCGGTCAGGATCACCGTGCCTCGGGGCTCACAGGTCCTGGTCTTCAGCGTGACCACCGACAACGCCCAGAAGTCCGCCGACTGGGCCAATGCCCTGGCCACCGCCTACGGCGAGCAGCGCAGCGCCACCGCCCGAGCCGTCGTCGACGACCTGGCCACCGATCTCGACAAGGCGATCAAGGACCTGCAGGCGGTGTACCAGGCCCAACCGGAGAACAGCGCCGAACGGGCCGCGACCCAGCTGAAGCTCCAGGCCCTGCTCGACCAGCAGGCCCGACTGACCTCGACACCGTTCTTCGCCGGACTGCTGGTCACCCCGGCCGCCCCACCGGTCGAGTCCAACCGTCCCGGGCTGGCCGTCTTCCTCGCCGCCGGGCTGGTCCTGGGATTGCTGGCCGGCAGCGTGGCGGCCCTGGCCACCTCACGGGTGCGCGGCGCCCACACCGGTCGACGCTGGCGCAGCGCCTCGGTCACGAGCCGTCGTCACCGAACGCCCACACCCTGACCCAGTCGACCTGCAGGTCGAGGTTCTGGGTCGCCTCCCGTCGATCGGGATCGGGCAGTCCCCAGTACCGCTGCGACGGGCCCACGTGCAGGTTGAGCCGCATGTGCAGGGGGCTGTCGAAGTAGCGCTCGTCCCACAGGTTCGGATGGGTCGCCGGAGTGACCCTGACCAGGACCTGCCCGTCGACGACGACCGCGGCGTAGGTCGGGGTGTACTCGAAGGCATAGGTGTGGAAGTCCTGCCAGACCCGCTCCGGTCCGCCGTGCTCGCTGTGGTGCCAGATGTACTTCTGGTTCTGCGACGGATCGGAGGTGTGGGTGTGCACGGTCGTGGTGGCGGTGTCGATCCGCTGCTCCCGCACGGCCTGGCGGTCATAACCCCACGCCTCCAGGATGTCGATCTCGCCGGACTGGGAGTTGCGCAGCCAGAACCCCGACAGCGCGCCCAGGGTCTGGGGCCCGGACGGTGTCCTGGCCCGGATCTCCCATCGCCCGTAGCGCCAACCCCTGGTGACGTCGCCGGGGTTGATCCTGCGCTGGTCGAGGTAGCCGGTCAGGTGCCACAGCTCGCGGGGCCCGGTCTGCGAGGGTGGCCGGATGACCGGCTCGTCCAGCCACTCGGCGCGGATGTGGAGGATGTCGTCGGCGTCGACGCTGACCTGGTCACGGTCCACCACGGCCGCATCGAACAGCAGGCCGAGGTCGTCGCGGCCGCGCACGTTCCACTTGGCCGGATCCACGCTCGGCTGCCCGGTCTCCGGGTCACGATGGGTGAACTCGTCACGCCAGACGGGTTCGCCCCACCCCGGCACCGAGGCCGGCGGGTCGGCAGGGACGGGTTCCTCGGCAGGGATGGCGTTCGGGCCGACCAACAGGACGGCGGCGAGCACCACCATGATGCCGCCGGGGACCAGGCAATGGAGTGGGCGCATTTTCCTCCCGATGCCAGATGGACCCATGCTAGCGTGGCTCGACCGGTTGTGGTCCGGCGTGACGAAGTCGTCCGTCGTACCCGTGTTGGTCATTCTTGGGGGAGAACGTGACACCTACGGTTTCGGTCGTCGTACCGACCCATCACCGCCCTGAGCTGATGAAGCTCGCAGTGGAGAGCGTGCTGGCCCAGCAGGTCAGCGTCGAGGGCGAGGTCATCATCGTCTTCGATGCCTGTCCCGTCGAGGTGCCCGAGGTCGAGGTGCCCAAGGGCTGGACGGTGCGCGGTGTCACCAACACCAGGACCCGCGGCCTGGCCGGGGCCCGCAACAGCGGGATCGTCGCCGCGGACGGGGAGTTGGTCGCCTTCCTCGACGACGATGACGAGTGGCTCCCGGGCAAGCTCGCCGCCCAGTTGGAACGATGGGCCGCCGCCCCCGATGCGGTGGCGATCGGTACGGCGATGACCGTCGACGACGGGAGCGGGCACCACGTCCGGCTCTCGCCGCGCGAGGAACTCACCCACGACGACTTCCTGCGCAACCGCATCCCCGGGGTCCACTCCTCCAGCCTGCTGTTTCCCCGGGCCCAGCTGTGCGGCCAGCTCGGCATGATCGACGAGGAGCTGCCCCGCAGCTACGGCGAGGACTACGACATCTTGTTGCGGGCCTCGGCACTCGGGCGGGTCAGCGTGGTCAACGAGCCCCTGGTCCGGGTGCTGTGGACCGGCCAGTCCTACTACTTCGGCCAGTGGCAGGCCTACGCCGAGGCCCTGCAGTACCTGCTCGCGAAGCACCCCGGCTTCGCCGACGTCCCGCGGGCGTTGGGCAGGATCCAGGCCCAGGTCGCCTTTGCCCTCGCCGCCAGCCAGCAACGGGCCGCTGCTCGGACCTGGGCAGCCCGAGCCCTGCGCAACGATCCCCGTCAGGTCAAGGCCTTGTTGGCCTTCGCGATCGCCTGGCGCCTGGTCACCGCCGACCAGGTCGCCCGCGTCGTACGACGGTTCGGTCGAGGGATCTGAGACCGGTCATGAAGGTCCTGATCGCCTGTTCCTCCGGTGGCCACCTCACCCAGGCCCTCGCCCTGCGCGACTGGTGGGGCCGCCACGACCGGTGCTGGGCCACCTTCCCGGTGGCCGATGCCCGGTCGCGGTTGGCCGAGGAGCGGGTGTACGAGGTCCATTACCCCACCGTGCGTCACCTGCCGAACCTACTGCGCAACATGGGTCTGGCCCGCCGGGTGCTGGCCGCCGAGCGCCCCGACATCGTGTTCTCCACCGGGGCAGCCATTGCCCTGCCCTTCTTCGTGCAGGCACGCTTCTTCGGCGCACGCACCGTCTATCTCGAACCCGTGGACCGCATCACCTCGGCCGGGCTGAGCGGTCGTCTGGTCCATCCCTTCACCGACGAGTTCCTGGTGCAGTGGGAGTCGATGCTGCGACAGCACCCGGGCTCACGCAATGTCGGGATCGTGCTGTGAACGGCGACCCGGTGACCGACGTCAACGGTGCCTCGCGGGCGCCGGTGGTCCTCGCCTCGGCCGGCACGTACCACCTGCCCTTCCCTCGGTTCTCCGACTGGTTGGAGACCTGGTACGTCGACCGTCCCGAGGTCGACCTGGTGGTCCAGCACGGTCCGTCCCGCCCGGTCCACGGAGCCGAGAACCACGACATCCTCGACTACGCAGAGTTGTTGGAGATGTGTCGTCGCGCGGATGTGGTCGTGCTGCAAGGAGGTGCCGGAGGGATCATGGACATGCGCTCGCTCGGCATCGTCCCGATCGTCGTGCCTCGGATCCCCGACCCTGACGCCGGAGCGACCGAGCGTGAGGTCGTCGACGACCACCAGTTGGTGTTCACCGCCGAGATGGCGCGACTCGGGCTGTTGCACCGCGCCGTCGACCGTGACGAGTTCTTCGACCTGCTCGACAGCGCGCTGGACGGCCGGTTGCCCCTGACCGCCCAGAGCCAGGTGGCCACCCCGGGAGCTGCGGCCGTGGGGACCCTGGTCGATGCCGGGGTCCGACCGCGCCCGTTGACCACGGTCGTCACCCGCCTGGTGCGGACCGTGGGCCTGGTGGGCTGGGATGTGGTCGCGGCCAGACTCAGCCGGTTCAGGCGAAACGGCCGATGACGGGGAACCTGCGCCACAACGTGACCAGGGACAACCGCCGCCGCAACACCCACAGCACCGCCACATGGATCAGGCCCAGGCAGGCCACGGCGATCACCAACCGGACCAGGTCGGTGCCGACCCATCCGGACAGTGCCCAACCGCCCAGGCCGAAGACCAACAGTGGGATGACGGCCGCGGTGAGCACCTGTCGGGGGCGAAGCCGTACCTGCATCCGACGATGGACCTGGAATGCGGCGAGCAGGTTGTCGACCACGACCACGACGAACCAGGTCACGGCGGCACCCCACAGCCCCCAGGTGCCGACCGTGAGCAGGTTGCCACCGATGCTGAGGGTGAGGGCGACCGCCTTGTTGCCCATCTGCCAGGTGCTGCGTCCTCCCTGCAGCAGGATGCTCTGCAGCATCCCGGCAGCACTCTGGAACATCATCGCGACCGCCAACAACACCATCGGGGCATGGCCCACCACGAACTCGGGGCCGAAGATCGCCAACACCGCCGACCCGAGGGTGATCAGGCTCAGGTGGAACGGCCAGGTCATCAGGACCATCGCCCGCACCACCGTGGTGTGCAGCCGGGTGGCGCCCTCGCGGTCACCACGGGCCAGCAGGGCCGAGATCGTCGGGGACACCGCGACCCGCATGGCGCGGTCCACCAGCGCACCGGCGCGGACCGCCCGGGTCAGCACGGCGTAGATCCCGGCCGTGGCCGGGGACGCCAGGGCGGCCACGATCAGCACGTCCGCCCATTCCAGGGCCGTCTCGAAACCTTGGCTCACGGTGCGAGGGGCGTTGAAGCGCCAGAACGTCCCCGCGGCGGGGCGGTCATCGGCCGCGAGCTCGCCCCGACGTCGGATGTCGCGCACCAGGGGTGAGGCGATGACCAGGACCGTCACCACCAACCAGAAGGGCAGCGGCACCAGCCAGGCCTCGAACGCCGCCCAGGCCGTCGTCCCGATCACGGTGACGACCAGCACGCTCACCAGTCGACTGGCCGGCAGCAGCACGCTCTGCAGCACGGTGAAGGCCGTGACGCCCCGCAGCATCCGCGTCACGATGTGGAGCACCCCGAGCACCGCGCCGAGCACCACATAGGGCGCCATGGCCTGCAGCAGGTCGGTCAGTCCGTCGGCCTCCTGGGGGGTGGCCAGCCAACCGGCGAGGGTGCCGGCGAAGAACCACAGGACCAGGGCGGCCAGCCCCGACACCACCGCCACCGGGACCAGGGCGATCAGCACGATCCGCCACTCGCCCCCGGCGCGATCGAAGGCCCGTTGCTCGGCGATGAACCGGACGATCCCACTGTTGGTGCCCAGCCGCAGGACCTGGGTGAGGATCGTGAAGATCCCCATGGCCTGGAAGAAGAGTCCGGTGCCCGAGGCACCGAGTTGGTTGCCGACCACCGAGGTCAGCAGCAGGGCCGCCAGCGCGGCGAAACCCGACCCGGCCAGGCTCACCACCCCACTGCGGGCCAGACGCTCAGCCATGGTCGCGTCGTCGTCCCAGGGGCGGTGCCTGATCGTTCCAGTAGTCGGATGACGGCAGGTACTTCTCCCGCAGCACCATGGCGACGGCGATCCCGAGGAAGACCAGGTGCCGGTCCAACCCGTAGAAGATCGACAGCACACACGCCACGACCGCGCTCGCCTGGAGCCACAGGGTCGAGGTGGTGGGTGCGTCCCAGGTCCGCAGCACCGCGGAGGCCAGTGCGGCGACGAACAGGGCCAACCCGACGAAGCCGAAGCAGAACATCGCGTTCCAGATCGCGCCCTGGGTCCCGACCCAGATCTCACTGGTGAAGCTGGGTCGCGGCGCCCCGTACCCCAGCACCGGAGAGGCCAGTGTCCGTTGGAAGGTCTCGACATAGAGATCGGCCCGCCCCTGGGTGGTGTCGACGGTGTCCTGCCGTTCGGTGACACCGTCCAGGAAGCCGGAGGCCAGCAGACCAGCCGTACCGAGACCCCCGAACGTCACGGCCGCCAACGACGCACCCCAGCGACCGCGCAGCAGCAACCGGAGCGCCACCCAGGCCACCGCCACTGCGATCCCGACCAACAACCCGCGGTTCGTGCTGGCGACCGTCGGGGGGACCGCCGCGACCAGACCGAGCACCAGCAGGCAGCGACTGGTCCGGGTGCCGCGGGCGGTCACGTTCGCCACCACGATCGGAGTGAGGATCGCCATCGCCGCACCCCACCCGTTGCTGTACGCGAAGGGGGCCGACGGGCGGACGAAGGGTTCCTCCGCGCCCCAGGGGGCCTGGATCTCGGCCATGGTCGGGAAGACCAGCTCCCGCACGTACTCGTGCTCGGCCAATGCGCCGGGAAGCAGCCGACCGATCGTCCAGGTGAGGCGGGTGTCGGGGAACAGCATCCCCAGATAGCCTCCGACGATGATGAAGACCCAGGTGAAGCTCAGTCCGTCCAGGACCCTGCGGGGAGTCAGGGTGGTCCGGGCGTTCACGACGTAGACCATCATGATGGCCAGCGCGAGGAACTGGCTGAACCTCACGCCGTGACCGACCAGGCGGCCGAACCCGTCGATCATCAGGGCCGAAGGGACCATCCACGCGACGAAACCCAACCAGGGCAGGATTCCCGGGGTCAGCACCACCCGCCGGCGCAGGATCAGGAACCCCACCATCGGCACCGCCATCGCCACCTGGGCGAAGGGCAACAGCCCCGCCGCCCACCACAGCGGGTATCCCCACAACACGGCCAGCACCGGCCAGGCCGGCAACACCCGGTCATGACCGTCGAGGTCGGCCACGGTCTCCGGCTTCGGCTGCAGCAAGGTCGACACCGTCATCGGCGCACCCGCTGCAGCTGGCGATGCTTGCGCCACAGCGAGCCGGCACAGATCAGCAGATGCCAGACGAACAGCGCGGTGTAGGCCACGACGAAGACGACCGGGACCATCGTCACGACCAGGAGCAGGTAGGTGGTCGAGGGATCCTGCGGCTGCTTCACCAGCGCATCGACCCAACCACGCACGGACCCGATCGTGGTGCTCGACGTCTCGGGCGCCAGCTTCTCGGCCAGCACCCGGGCCAGGAACCATCCGGAGACCAGTACCGAGAACACCAGCGCGACGACCACCGCCCAGGCCGGTGCGCCGGTGCGGTGCAGGTGCACCGCAATCGCGACGTGGACCAGCGGTGCCCGCATGCCGTCGACCACGTGGTC
>DVLP01000027.1 GCA_018715445.1 Candidatus Avipropionibacterium avicola
ACCCGGAAGTTAAGCCTCTCAGCGCCGATGGTACTGCACACGAGAGTGTGTGGGAGACTAGGACGCTGCCGGACAAACACACAGTGTTGAGGGTGACCACCTGCGGGTGGCCACCCTCAACGCATTTCAGGGCACGTGTGGTCCGGAGCGGGTCGGGTGGCCCAGCGGCAACGATGTAGGGGAGAATGGCCAGCGTGACTGCGCACGAAGATGGAGACTCCGGTTCGGATCCGCGCCGCGATCGGCGTGGGGGATCCGAACGACCCCAGGGACGTTCGCGCGATTTCGGTCGCAGCAGCGGTCCGGGCAGTGGCGGTCCGCGCCGGCCGAGCAGCCGGGACGGGGACGGCCGCTCCGGCGGTTCGCGTGGACGCAGCTTCGGGCGTGACTCAGGTCCTGGACGTGGCAGTCGGGGCGCAGGCGACGACCGGCGCAGTGATCGCGGCGACCGTGACTCGCGTGGTGGCCGCGACCCGCGTGGTGGCGGTGATTCCCGTGAGCGACGCGACTCCGGGTTCAGTCGTGACGGCCGAGGCGGTCGTGACTCCCGTGGCGGTCGCGATGGATCCCGCGGTGGACGTGACTTCAGCGGCGACCGAGGTGGACGCGGTGGTCGAGACTTCCGCGGTGGTCGGGACAGCCGGGACGGCCGTGACGGTCGAGACTTCCGGTCCGGTCGTGACTCCGATGGTGACCGCGGTCCACGCAGCGGCGGCGGCTCACGGGACGACCGTGGCTTCCGCAGCAACCGTGACTCGAGTCGGGACTCGAGCCGAGACCGCGGCTTTGGTCGTAGCCGCGACTCGGACCGCGATCGTGGCTTCGGCAACAACCGCGACTCGAACCGGGACCGTGGTTTCGGCGGCAACCGTGACTCGCGCGATGATCGTGGCTCCCGTGACCGTCGCGATTCCCGCGGTGGGCGCGGCTTCGGTGACGACAGGGGACCGCGCGGTTCGCGTGGTGCGTCCCGTCCCGGATCCTCACCTCGTCCCGGTGGCGGACGTGGCCCTGCTGGCGGACGTGGCCACGGTGGGGGACACGGGCGTGACTTCGAGCCCCGCGAGGAGAAGCTCGTCCCGCCGGGTCTGCAGCGACGCGAGGATGAGCCGAGCGTGCCGGAGGGCAAGGACCTGTCCGTCCTTCCACTGCCGGTCCGCGCTGAGATGAAGAGCTTGCCGGCCGACCTCGCCGACCAGGTCGGGGCGCACCTGATCGCTGCAGGCGAATTGATCGACATCGATCCTGCCCAGGCGCTCAAGCATGCCCGTGCGGCCCGTCGACGCGCCGCACGTCTGACGGTCACCCGCGAGGCCCTGGCCGAGGCTGCCTATGCCGCCGGGGAGTGGTCGACGGCACTGAACGAGTTCCGATCTCTGCGTCGGATGACCGGCGACCAGATGTGGCTGCCGATGATGGCCGACTGTGAGCGGGCTCTGTCCCGACCACAGGCGGCGCTGCGGTTGGTCAAGGAGGGCGCCACTCTGAATCTGTCGCCGAAGGACCGGATCGAGCTGCGGCTGGTCGAGGCCGGTGCCCGCTCCGATCTGGGACAGCAGTCCGAAGCCCTCCGCCTGCTTCGGCACACCCTGTCCACCCTCCCGGCGCGAGCCGTCGGAGCGCGGGTGCGGATCGGCTATGCGTTGGCCGACCAGTTGCTCGCCACCGACGAGCAGGACCAGGCCCTGGAGATGTTCAGCCAGGTCGCCAGCTGGGACACCGACCACGCCACCGACGCCGCCGAGCGGGTCGAACAACTGAACGGCTTCACCCTCGAGCTCGGAGAGGACGACTCCGACGACGAAGTCGTCCATGCCCAGCCCGAGCCGGAATCGGATCCCGAGCCTGAGCCCACGTCCGAGCTCGAACCCGAGCCCGAGTCCGAGTCGGACCCGGAGGCCGAGGCCGCGTCTGAACCTGCGCCGGAGCCTGAGCCGGAGGCAGTGTCGGACCCTGAGCCTGTGTCCGAGCCTGAGGCGACATCCGAGCCCAAGGCGGCTCCGAACCCCGAACCCGAGGCGGCGGACGAGCTGGGCGACCTGCTCGACTTCGCCCGGGAGACCGAGGGGGCTGCGCCCCAGGAGGATGATCGCGCGTGAGCCTGGTCGACCAGTACGACACGGCCCTGTTCGACCTGGACGGCGTGGTCTATCTCGGACCCGAGGCCGTTCCGGCGGCCCCGGCGGCCCTCGCTGCACTGCGCGCCCGGGGCACCCGGGTCGGGTTCGTCACCAACAACGCCTCGCGCCATCCCGAGGTCGTGGCCGAGCACCTGCGTGAGTTGGGGATCGAGGCGGAGGCCGGCGACGTGGTCTCCAGCGCCCAGGCGATGGCCCACCTGCTCGCCGAGACCCTGCCTCCGGACTCCCCGGTGCTGGTGCTCGGGGCACCGTACCTGCGCGACGAACTGGTCGCCCGGGCCCGGATCCGGCCGGTCGACCGCGTCACCGACCACCCGGTTGCGGTCGTGCAGGGCCTGTCGCCGGAGATGACCTGGGCCGACCTGTGCGAGGCCACGGCCGCCATCCATGCCGGTGCCACCTGGTATGCCACCAACACCGATTCGACCCGGCCCACCGACCGCGGCAACCTGCCCGGCTGTGGGGCTGCCGTCGGCGCCATCGCCGTGGCCGTCCCGGTCGACCCGATCGTGGCCGGCAAACCGTTCCCGCCGCTGATGCGGGAGACGTTGGAACGACTCGGTGGGCAACGGCCCCTCTTCGTCGGTGACCGCGTCGACACCGACATCGCCGGTGCCCACGCCGTCGGCATCGACTCGATGCTGGTGCTCAGTGGCGCCCACGGTCCCGATGACCTGTGGGGCTGCGATGCCCAGCACCGTCCCACCCACCTGGGCCTTGACGTCGCCGACCTGCTCGAGCCGGCCCGTACCGTCGAGATCGACGGCGACCGGGCCCGCTGTGGTGACCAGGTGCTGACCCGCGACGCCGACGGCTACCGTTGGCAGGGTTCGGTCACCGATGCGGCGAGCTGGTGCGATGCCGTGTGGGCCCTGTGCCGACTTCACTGGCAGGTCGTCGACCGTGGTGACCGGGCCCCTGATCCTGCCACCGCCGCCATCCCGGCCCGTCCCGTACCGCAGGAGGTCCTGTGAACCAGCCCGATCAGGCCACGTCCACTGACAGCGACACCCCCGAGGAGCACCCGGAGGTCGCGGCCGCCCTCAGCCGTCTCGACGAGCTCGACGAGCGACCGGTCGACGACCACGCCGAGATCCTGGCCTCGGTGCACGAGCGACTCCACACCACGCTCAACGAGCACCGCAGCAACGAGACCCCCAACACCGAGAACCCCAGCGGCGAGTACGCCTGATCCCACGAGGGACGACGACACCGTGGTACGCCTCGACCAGGCCCTGGTGGCCCGTGGTCTCGCCCCGTCCCGGACCAGGGCGGCCGCGCTGATCACCGATGGCCACGTTCGGGTCGGTGGTCGTCCGGTCACCAAACCGGGCGCCCGGGTGGGTGATGACGACGACATCGAGCTCGACCACACCGACCACTACGTCTCACGAGCGGCCCACAAACTGATCGGTGCCCTCGACGCGTTGGAGCTGCGGCCGTACGGCAGGGCCCTGGACGCCGGCGCCTCGACCGGTGGCTTCACCCAGGTGTTGTTGGAGCGAGGCGTCACCCACGTCCATGCCGTCGACGTCGGCCATGACCAACTGCATCCGTCGATCCGTGAGGACCCGCGGGTCAGCGTCCACGAACGGTTCCACCTGCGCGACCTCACCCTCGCCCTGGTCGACGACACCCCACTCGACTGGCTCGTTGCCGACGTGTCGTTCATCTCGCTGACCAAGATCCTCGAGCCGTTGTTCGGTGTGCTGGCCGAGCACGGTCAGGCGCTGCTGATGGTCAAGCCGCAGTTCGAGGTCGGTCGGACCCGGCTCGGTGCCGGCGGTGTGGTCCGCGACGAGGACGACCGGGAGCAGGCCATTGCCGGCGTCATCAGCGCAGCCGACGAGCTGGGGTGGACCTGTCGGGCGCGGACGTCCAGCCCCGTGCCGGGTGAGTACGGCAACCGTGAGGAGTTCGTCTGGATGACCCGGACCGTGCCGTCACCGCGACCCCCTATTCTGAACCCGTGACATCCACCGAGACCGCCAGCGATCCGCGACGTGTTGCGGTGTTCACCCACACCCACCGCGAGGAGGCGATCGCGGCGGCCACCCGCCTGATCAGTGACTTCTCCCGGGCCGGACTGGTCCCGTTGGTTCCGCCGCAGGACCGTGAGGTGCTCGACCTCAACGGCTCCCGGGTCGAGGAACTGCGGGATCCGCTGACCAGTGACAGCTGCGAGCTGGTGGTCGTGCTCGGTGGTGACGGCACCATCCTGCGCGGCGCCGAGCAGGCCCTGGCCGCCGACCTGCCCCTGCTCGGGGTGAACCTGGGCCATGTCGGCTTCCTCGCCGAGGCCGAGTCGTCGCAGCTGGAGGAGATCTCGACCCATGTGGTCGCCGGTGACTACCAGGTCGAGGAACGGTTCACCGTCGAGGTCACCGTCGCCATGGACGGCGAACCCCTGTGGTCCTCCTTCGCGGTCAACGAGGTGTCGATCGAGAAGGCCGCCCGGGAACGCATGGTCGAGGTCCTGGTCGGAGTGGACGGCGAGCCACTGTCACGCTGGGGCTGCGACGGGGTGCTGATCGCCACGCCGACCGGGTCGACCGCGTACGCCTTCTCCGCCGGTGGCCCCGTGATGGCGCCCAGCCTGGACGCCCTGCTGCTGTTGCCGCTCAGCGCGCACGCCCTGTTCGCCCGCCCGATGGTGCTGGCCCCCGACCAACGCGTCGACATCAAGATCCTCGACCAACCCACCAATGCCGGGGTGGTGTGGTGCGACGGACGCCGTACCGCCGACCTTCCGGTCGGCTCGGTCGTCTCGGTCCGCCGCGGCAGCCACCGGCTGCGGTTGGCTCGCCTCTCCAGCCACAGCTTCACCGAGCGGTTGGTCCGCAAGTTCGGCCTGCGGGTCGAGGGTTGGCGCGGGGCGGGGGACATCCGGCGATGATCAGCGAGCTGCGGATCACCGGACTGGGGGTGATCGCCGAGGCGACGCTCGACCTGCACCCGGGCTTCACCGTGGTCACCGGTGAGACCGGCGCGGGCAAGACGATGGTGGTCACCGGCCTGGGACTGTTGCTGGGCCAACGCGCCGACCCCGGTGCCGTACGCACCGGACAGGACCGGGCGCGGGTCGAGGGGCGCCTGTGCTTCCCGGACGAACTGTCCGCGCGCCTCGACGAGCTCGGCATCGGCGACGAGGACGGTGAGCTCCTGGTGGCCCGCCAGGTCAGCGCGCAGGGCCGCTCGCGGTGCTGGCTCGGTGGTGCCGGGGTCCCGGTCGCCACCTGTGCCGAGGTGGTCGGCGAACTGGTCACCATCCATGGCCAGTCCGAGCAGCTGCGCCTGGCCTCGCCCGATCACCAACGCGACCTGCTCGACCGCGCCGCCGGCCCCGACACGCTCACCCTGCGCCAGCGCTACGGCGAGCTCTGGCAGCAACGCCGCACGGTCGACAAGGAGCTCACCGACCTGGTCTCGAGCGCCCGGGAACGGGCCCGGGAGGCCGACATGGTGGCCCATGCGCTCGACGAGATCTCCGAGGTCTCACCCGAGCCGGGGGAGGACGATGCGCTGGCCGAGGAGGCCAACCGGCTCCAGGACGTCGATGACCTGCGGGAGTCCGCCCAGACCGCCATCGCCGCGCTGGCCGGTGACGACGAGGACCCCGGCTCGGGCGGGCTGGCGGCCGTGGCCGTGGCCGAACGAGCCCTGGTGGAGCTGGCGGGGCGTGACCGGTTGGCCGAGCCGATGGTCGAAGCCGTACGGCAGGTACGGATCCTGCTGGACGACCTCACCAGTGAGACGGCGCGCTACCTCGACCAGGTCGAGGCCGACCCGCACCGCCTGGAGGCCGTCACCGCCCGTCGGGCCGCTCTCGCCGGACTGACCCGCAAGTACGGCGAGACCGTCGACGAGGTCCTGGCCTGGGCCTCGCGCAACGCCCTGCGCCTGGCCGAGCTGAGCGGCACCGACGAGCGGATCAGCGAGCTCGAAGCCGTACGGGAGGGTCTCGACGCGCAGCTGGGGGAGTTGGCCGGGCAGCTGACCACGGCCCGCCAGCAGGCCGCCGCTCACCTGGCCGAGGCGGTCTCGGTCGAACTGGCCGCCCTCGCGATGCCGAAGGCCCGCCTGGAGTTCGTCGTCAGCCCGGCCGACGAGCCCGGACCGTACGGGGCCGACCGGATCGAGCTGCAGTTCAGCGCCAACCCCGGCAGCCCGCCCCGCCCGATCGCGAAGGTGGCCTCCGGCGGTGAGCTGTCACGGGTACGCCTGGGACTCGAGGTGGTGCTGGCTGACCGGGAGTCCGATCCGGCCGCGAGCCGACGTAGCTACGTCTTCGACGAGGTGGACTCCGGTGTCGGTGGCGCCGTGGCGGTCGAGATCGGACGCCGACTCGCCGCCCTGGCCCGACATGCCCAGGTGGTCGTGGTGACCCACCTGGCCCAGGTCGCCGCCTTCGCCGACCGCCACCTGGTGGTCGCCAAGGCCGACGACGGACAGATCACCACCAGCGGGATCACCGCGGTGGAGCAGACCGATCGGGCGGCCGAACTCGCCCGGATGATGGCCGGTCTCACCGCCACCGACGCCTCCCTGGCCCATGCCGGCGAGCTGTTGGCCGAGGCCGAGGCCTTCCGCTCCACCGCCTGACCCACTGCTCGCCCGCGGCGTGCGTTCATGTGCGTTCCTTCGGCCGCAGGTCGACGCCTTCACTACGGTGTGCCCACCAGCATTCATCGTGGAAAGGCTGACCATGACCTCACCGCTCGTCTCCCGACGCCACCTGCTCGGTGCCGGCGCCGCCCTCACCGGGGCCGCCGGAGTCAGCCTCTCTCCGATCGCGACACTGCCGGCCCGAGCAGCCGAGGCCGACTTCGACGAGCTGCGGGCACGCTGGTCCGACTACCTCACCGGCGGCAGCGAGCTCGACACCGCTGATCCGCGCATCGCTGCCCGGATCAGCGAACTGTCCGAGGGCGCCGCCGAGGCGGTCGCCGATGCCGAGACCGCTCCGGGCCAACAGGGCGACCTGTGGCCAGACCTGCCGATGGACGGGCCGACCGAGGCCAACATCGCCGCCACCTACACCCGGATCCTGCTGATCGCCCGGGCGTGGGCGACCCCGGGCACCGACCAGTACGCCGACCAGGGCCTCGCCGACCACCTCGCCACCTGGTACCGCCACATGGGCGCGTACTGGTACAACGAGACCATCACGAAGTCCGGCAACTGGTGGTTCTGGGAGATCGGCATCCCGCGGATCCTGGGTGACCTGTCCGCACTGGTCGACGACCTGCTCACCGACGAGGACCGTCTGGCTGCGGTCACCGCGATTCGACGCTTCACCCCGAACCCGAACCTTCGCGGCACCGGTACTTCACCCGAGGCGGGTGGCAACCGTGCCGACAAGGTGCTGGCCTGCCTGCTGCGGGGGATGATCGCCCGCGACGCGGACGACATGGCGCTAGCCCGTGACGCCCTCAGTGATGTCGTCGGGGAGGGGCGCAACAGCTTGTTCGCCCATGTCACGTCCGGCAACGGCTTCTATGCCGACGGCTCCTACATCGACCACCAGAAGTTGCCCTATGTCGGGACCTACGGCAATGTCGCGTTGAGCGGGGTCGCGCGCTCGCTGATGTTGGTCGCCGGCAGCCCCTGGCAGGTCACCGATCCGGATGTCGCGGTGATCCTCGACGCGCCCGAGGACGCCTTCGCGCCGTTCATCTGGCACGGTCGGATGATGGAGACGGTCCGGGGTCGCGCTGTCTCCCGGGAGAGCGAGCGCGACCACCACGACGGCGCCACCACGATCAACGCGCTGTTGCTGATGGCGACCCAGATCGAGGAACCGTACGCCACCACCTACCGTGAGCTGGCGAAGGGTTGGTTGGAACGCTGCACCGAGGACCGTACCCGGACCGCCGGGCTGAGTGACCTGTCGCGGATCCTGCCCGTGCTGGCCGACGAGTCCGTCGCCGCCCGTCCCGAGCCGAGTGGGCACCGGCGGTTCGGACAGCAGGAGCGGATGGTCCATCGTGGCTCCGGGTGGGCCTACACCGTGGCGACCTCGTCGAACCGGATCGGGCGCTACGAATGGGGCAACGACGAGAACAATCTCGGTTGGCACCAGGGCGACGGTGCGGCCTACCTCCACCTGGCCGACGACCAGGGCCAGTTCGCCGATGACTACTGGCCGTGTGTCGATCCGTACCGTCTGCCCGGCACCACCGCCTCACTGACCCCGCGCCCGTCGGGCGCCTCCGGGGCCGGCACCGGGATCCCCGCTGCCGCCAACCGGTGGGGCGGCGGGGTCGAGCTCGCCGGACGATGGGGCACGGCTGGGATGGACCTGACCAACTCCTTGGAGAACCTGTCGGCCCACAAGTCGTGGTTCCTTCTCGACGAGGCCGTGATCTGCCTCGGCTCCGGCATCGAGGTCATCGAGGACCCGGCCGAGACGATTGTGGAGAACCGCTCCTTCGAGGCAGGGGCGAGCCCGTCCCTGGTGTTGGACGGCCAGGCCGTCGAGACGGTGACCAGTGGTGCCAGCCCCCGGTGGGCCCATCTGGACCAGGTCGCCGGCTACCTGTTCTGGGGCGAGTCCACAGTCCGCGCCGAGGTCGCCGAACGCACCGGCACCTGGTACGACCTCAACTCCGGCGCCGACACCTCGGGGCCCAAGGACGAACGGACCCGTACTTTCGCGACCCTCGGCATCGAGCACCCGGTCGGCGCCAGCAACGCGACCTACGGCTACGTCATCCTGCCCGGCGCCACCCGGGCACGGACCGAGACGGCCGCCGAGTCGTACGGGCTGGAGATCCTGCGTCAGGACCGGACCGCGCATGTGGTCCGGGTCGTCCAGGACGACCACTGGGTCATCTTCGCCCACCTCTTCGACGCGACCGACGAGGGTCCGGTGCGGGCTGACGGCCCCTGCGCGACGGCGATCGCCGGCCATGTCCGAGGAGCCGGCCGATGGTCGCCCAGGGTCGAGGTCGCACTGTCGTCGCCGACCCGTTCCCTGGACCGAGTCGAGGTCGAATTGGACCTGGACGTCACCGTACGGCGGGTGCTCGACCACCATGACCGCCTCACGGTCACCACCACACCCACCAGCACCGGATCCACGATCGGCCTGGTCGCCGATGTCTCGGCCGGGGGAGGGGCCTCGTTTGCCGCGGAGCTGACCGTCTGAGCGATCCGAGGGGTCGTGCAGGCGGTTCGGTGCGACAGAGCGGACTTTTGACGATAGGGTGAAAACCCGTGGGAGACACGCATCAGTCCAAGCACCTGTTCGTCACCGGAGGCGTCGTCTCCTCGCTCGGCAAGGGCCTGACGGCCTCGAGCCTGGGGAGCCTGCTGATCGCGCGAGGCCTGCGCGTCACGATGCAGAAGCTCGACCCTTATCTCAACGTGGACCCGGGCACCATGAACCCGTTCCAGCACGGTGAGGTCTTCGTCACCGAGGACGGGGCCGAGACCGACCTCGACATCGGCCACTACGAGCGCTTCCTGGACGTCAACCTGTCCGGCGAGGCCAACGTGACCACCGGCAAGGTCTACTCCGCGGTGATCGCCAAGGAGCGACGCGGTGACTACCTGGGCGACACGGTCCAGGTCATCCCGCACGTCACCAATGAGCTCAAGGAGTCGATGCTGGCCATGGGTGGGCCGGACGTCGACCTGGTGATCCACGAGATCGGCGGCACCGTCGGCGACATCGAGTCGCTGCCCTTCCTCGAGGCCGCCCGCCAGGTGCGCCACGACGTCGGCCGCGAGAACTGCTTCTTCCTGCACGTCTCGTTGATCCCGTGGATCGGCCCGAGCGCCGAGCTGAAGACCAAGCCGACCCAGCACTCGGTCGCCGCACTGCGCCAGGTCGGCATCCAGCCTGACGCGATCGTGTGCCGGTGTGACCGTGAGATCCCCGAACCCGTCCGGCGCAAGATCTCGTTGATGTGTGACGTCGAGCCCGAGGCCGTCATCGAGAACACCGACGTCGCCAGCATCTACGACCTGCCGCGGATGCTGCACTCCCAGGGCCTGGACGTGTTCGTCGTGCGTCGCCTCGCCCTGGCCTTCCGCGACGTCGACTGGTCGCGCTGGGACGACCTGCTGGACCGCGTCCACAACCCCGACGAAGAGGTCACCATCGGCCTGGTCGGCAAGTACATCGACCTGCCCGACGCGTACCTGTCGGTGGCCGAGGCGTTGAAGGCCGGCGGCTTCGCCAACCGGGCCAAGGTCAACCTGCGCTGGATCGCCTCCGACCTGTGCGAGACCCCCGAGGGAGCAGCTCGGGAGTTGGCCGACGTCGACGGCATCTGCATCCCGGGTGGCTTCGGGATCCGTGGTGTGGAAGGCAAGATCGGCGCCATCACCTATGCCCGGCGCAACCTGATCCCGGTCCTGGGGCTGTGCCTGGGCCTGCAGTCCATGGTGATCGAGGTGGCCCGCAACCTGGCCGGGCTGGAGGGGGCGGACTCGACCGAGTTCACCCCGGAGGCGGCCCATCCGGTGGTGGCGACCATGGCCGAACAGGTCGACATCGTCTCCGGTGGCGGTGACCTCGGTGGCTCCATGCGCCTGGGCGCCTATCCGGCCGAGCTCGCCGAGGGCTCCGTGGTGGCCGAGGTGTACGGCTCCACCCGGGTCAGCGAGCGGCACCGACACCGCTACGAGGTCAACAACGCCTACCGCGAGCAGCTCGAGCAGGCCGGCCTGGTGATCAGCGGCACCTCCCCGGACTCGCGTCTGGTCGAGTTCATCGAGCTGCCGACCCAGACCCATCCGTACTTCGTCGCCACCCAGGCCCACCCCGAGCTGAAGTCACGCCCCACCCGACCCCACCCGCTGTTCGCCGGTCTGGTCGAGGCCGCCGTCCGGCGTCGCCGCGACACC
>DVLP01000293.1 GCA_018715445.1 Candidatus Avipropionibacterium avicola
AGCAGGACCTGCTTGTAGAGCTCACCGAAGCCCGCATCAGCAGTCAACAGGTGGGCCTCGCCCATCAGCTTGATGTCGTTGAGGATGCCGTGCAGCTTGACCGCGTCGGTCTCGACACCGGTCGAGGGGACCAGGGCGTCAAGCTTGGCGGCGAGTGCACTGCGCTGTGCGGCGAGATACGCCTCGTCGGTGGCGCCGCCGTTCGACAGCACCGCGAGCACCTCGTCGCTGAGCGCGGCGCGGTGGAGTCGCGGCAACGCCGTACCGTCGAGGTCCTCGGTGAGCGCGGCCACCGCAGCCTCGGCCCCGTCCAGGTCACTGGCGCCCAGCACCAGGCTCACCCCGCCGTCTCCGAACGGGTCCACCACCGTGCAGGTCCAGTGACCGCCTGCCCCGGGGAACCAGGAGTCGACCATGGCGTAGCGCATCCCGTACAACCGGGCGAGCTCGATGTTGTTGCCCAGGTGACCGAGCAGGATGACGTGGTCGCCCCAACCGTCGGAGAATCGTTCCTCGCTGGGGATCCTGACCTCCGGGCGCGTCACGCCGGCCTCGGCGATCGCATCGGCCAGTGTCCCGGCGACCGCGGCCCACTGCTCGTCCTCGGGGGCAACGATCACCACCTGGTCCAGTGGCAGGGTTGCCTCGGTCGGACGTGGTGTCATGGCTGCTCCCCAGGCCTTCGGGACCGACGCGCCGAGGGCGAGCGCCGCCCCGGTGAGTCCTGATCCGATCAGCAGTGAACGGCGCGAAACCTCCATTGGCGGTGCTCCTGTCGCGGGGGGATGTCGACGTTGCAAGCGATTGCAGTCAAGCGCAGACCACCGGGGCCGTCAAGGGCTCGTCGATCGTGACCCGCAGGCCGAGACCGTCAGTCCGCCAGGTGTTCCTCGAGGAAGCGGTACGCCACGGCACTCACCGGAGCTGGGAAGTCGTGGGCTCCGTGGCCCAGCCAGGTCACGAAGCGGTCGGCGGCCCCGAGTGACTCGTAGAGCCGGTGGACCTGCTCCAACGCACGGGTCGACTCCACCCAGTTCGGGAAGATCCGATCACCGGTCGCCAGCCAGTTGAACAACGGCTTGGGCGCCACCAGGGCCATCACCTCATGGAACTCGAACGGCACCCGGCCACGGTCGAGATCGTCACTGAGCAACGGGAAATGGCTGAACCAGTCACGCCGTCCCCAGCGGTGCCGTTCCGGATCGCCGGCGAAACTGGCGAAGCCGCAGCTCGACACCACGGCGCGGATCCGGTCGTCGATTCCGGCCAGGAACCAGGAGTTGTAGCCACCCAACGAGTGCCCGATCACCCCGATCCGGTGTGGGTCGACTCCGGACCACGACGCCAACAGGCTGACGCCCTGTCGATGGTCGGCCAGCATCTTGGCGACCGGGCTCACTCCGGGATGGTCCGCCACGAAGGCCTCGGTGTGGTACGGCTTCGCCCCCGGTGCGATCCGGTCACCGGCCGTGATCGTGTCCGGCGCCAGGACGACATGGCCACGACGGACCAGATCCAAGCCGTACCGACGCCCCGGTCGTCCGTCGGCGGTGGCGACGTCGGCCTTGCCTGCCGCATTGGTCGGATGAAGGGCCATGATCCCCAGACCGCTGCGGGGCCCGGACGGGACCAGCAGCAGGGCGGGCACGCAGTCCCGGTCAGAGGTGCGGAAACGCAGGTGGATCCGTTGGTGATCGACCTCGTCGACGACACCGACGACGTCGTGCTCGGGCTCGATCAGCTCCGGCAGGGGGCCCAGCGCCTCGTGCCAGCGGCGCAGCACCTGCGGCCTGGCTGCCTGCCACTGCTCCACCGGAAGTGCGGGAGGGCCGTCGCGATGGAGGGTCTGGAGGTCGTGCACGGTCATCTCGTCCTGTCGGTCGCCGGGGCTGGGGCCGTGCTGTCGCGTTCGACATAGCTCGGCGTGATGCGTTCGGTGCCCGTCGTCGACGCACCGTCGAGCAGGCCGAGACTGACGGCCAACCGCTCGACCCCGCGGGCCCCGATCTCACTGAGGCGCAGGTCGAAGCTCGACAGGGCCGGCGAGGTGTACGGCGCGATCGCTGACTCGAAGGTGACCACGCTCAGGTCGTCGGGGACGACCAGGCCGTGCGCGGCTGCTGCCAGCAACACCTCGTGGGCCATCACCTCCGAGACTGCGACGACGCCCGTGGGTCGCGCTGGTCGGTCGAACAGCTCAACCAGGGCGGCCTGTCGCGCGGCCGGATCACTGTGCCGGACCTGAACGATCCGACAGTCCTGCTCGACCCCTTGGGCGCGGGTGGAGCGCTGCCATCCGCTCCGATAGTCGGCGACGATGGACGACCCGGACGTCTCGGTCACCAGGGCCAGGCGTCGGTGGCCGTCGGCGACGAAGCGCGCGACCAGGTCGGCGATCCCGGTCGCCACGTCGGAAATCACCGCGGGCACGTCCGAGATCACCGCGGGCCCATCGGGGTCGTCGTCGAAGTGCCGGTTGAGCAGGACGAAGGGCAGGCCGGAGCCGTGCAGTGCGGCGACATGGTCGCGCGACAGGCCGAGGAACGACGGTACGAGGACGGCATCAGCCCCGTCGCGCGCGGCCAAGGTCGTGAGGCCGGAGGTCAGATCGGGCCAGTGGACCAGCCGCATGTCCATGTCGAGATCCGAGGCCCGGAC
>DVLP01000294.1 GCA_018715445.1 Candidatus Avipropionibacterium avicola
CGGCTCGGGCTGGTCGGGCTGGTCGCCGTCCCGATGTATGCGGCCTCCCTGCGTTGGTACCTGCCGCGGTCGGGCCCGGTCTACGTCGCCGAACGGGCCGCTTTCGGCGAGCGGGCAGGTCACCTGTTGGGTGGCATCACCGGTGCCCGGACCCTGCGGGCCTTCCATGCCGAGCAGATCGAGCTCGACCGGATCAACGCCAGCTCGGCGAAGGCGCGGGACCTGTCCATCGGGGTCTTCCGGCTGCTCACCCGGCTGAACGGGCGCAACAACCGTGCCGAGGGCGTCGTGCTGGGCCTGCTGTTGGGGGCCGGCTTCCTGTTCGTCTGGTACGACTGGATCACCGCCGGCGCGGTGGCGACGGCTGCGTTGTTGTTCCATCGACTGTTCAACCCGCTCGGCGCACTGGTGGTGCTCTTCGACGAGGTGCAGTCGGCGGCGGCCTCGCTGTCACGGATGGTGGGGGTGGTTGAAGCGCCGGTCGTCGAACGGGCCGCACAGATCCCCGAGGGTCGCCACGGCATCGTGGCCGAGGACCTGCACCACAGCTACCTCGCCGGGCAGGAGGTGCTGCACGGTGTCAGCCTGGAGCTGGCCCCCGACGAGGTGGTGGCCGTGGTCGGCTCCACCGGGTCCGGCAAGACGACCTTGGCGCGCATCGTCGCCGGGATCATCCCGCCCAGCGGAGGTTCGTGTCGCCTGGGCGGTGTCGAGGTGTCGACCGCAGCCGAGGAATCCCTGCGCAGGCACATCTCCCTGGTGTCGCAGGACGTCCACACCTTCTCGGCCAGCCTGGCCGACAACATCCGTCTGGCCCGACCGCAGACCCCGACCGATGCGTTGTGGGACGCCCTGCGCCGGGTCCGCGCCGACGGTTGGGTGGCGGCGTTGGCGAACGGGATCGAGACCCGGGTCGGCGACGGTGGCGAGACCTTGACGCCGGTGCAGGCCCAACAGATCGCGCTGGCCCGGGTGCTGGTCGCCGACCCGGGCTTCGTGGTGCTGGACGAGGCCACCGCCGAGGCGGGCTCGTCCGGGTCGAAGGACCTCGAGGCCGCTGCGATGGCCGTCCTGGAGGATCGGGGCGGCCTGGTGGTCGCCCACCGGCTGAGTCAGGCGAGCACGGCGGACCGGATCATCGTGCTGGAGCACGGTGCCATCGTCGAGCAGGGCAGCCACGACGACCTGGTCGCTGCCGGGGGTCGCTACGCCGAGCTCTGGGAGGCGTGGTCCTCGGTCGGCTGACGACGCGGTGGGCACCCCTGTCCGGCCAGCGGGACCGATCGTTGTCCCGGGCAGGGATCCCCACCCAGACTGGAGCCCTGTCGACCACGACCACAGGTTGCCGAGCCCAGGAGTGAGCATGCACCGCATCATCCTCGACGTCGACCTGGCCATGGGCGCGCCCGGCAGCGACATCGACGACGGGTTCGCCCTGGCATGGGCACTGGCCGACCCCGACCTGCAGGTCGACCTGGTGACAACGGTCAACGGCAACACCGATGCCGGCTCGGCGACCGCGTTGACCCTGGAACTGCTGCACCGGTTGGGATGTGACGACCTGCCGGTCCATCGTGGCGCCGAGCGCCCCCTGCTGCAGCCCAAGCACCGGCAGGGCACGATCCCTGACGACGTCGTGGTGCGCGACCCCCGTCCGGAGCCGGCCGCTGCCGCCATGGTGGAGCATGTCCTGGCCCATCCCGGCCAGATCACCCTGGTCGCCGTCGGTCCCCTGACCAATGTCGCCCTCGCCCTGCGGATGCACCGCGACTTCGCGTCCTCGTTGAAGTCATTGGTGGTGATGGGCGGACGGTTCGAGCCGCCCGAGTCCGTCGGCCACGGAGAGTTCAACATCTGGAACGACCCCGAAGCAGCCCAGATCGTCCTCGACTCCCCGGTCACGGCCCGTTGGGTGGGCCTGGACGTCACGACCCAGGTCAGGATGAGCCGCGACGAGGCCGTCGAGCTCTCCGGTGACTCGCGTCCGTTCGCTGCCTTCGCCGGCGCCCACACCGTGGCCTGGATCGACCACATCCACGCGGGTCCCACCGACGGGTCGAGCTCCTGCGCGATGCATGACCCGCTCGCGGTCGCTGCTGCCAGCCATCCTGAGCTGCTCACCTGGCGGCCGGCCCACCTCACCGTCGACCTGACCGAACCGGGCCTGGGCACCACCACCGCCACCTTCGACGCGACAGACGCCAATGCCGAGGTGGCCGTCGCCGTCGACACCGCCGGCTTCCACCGCCTGCTGCTCGAACGCCTCCGCTCCCTCTGACGCCGCGCCGCGCCGCGGAGTCAACCGCGGCGTCACCGCACCCCCCTCGGATCCACGCCCTCCTCGCGGATCCACGCACGCTGCAGTGGGCGTGGATCAGCGCGTTGTCGGTGGATCCGAGCGGGAAGGGTCGCGGACCGACCGCAGGGCGGATCTGACCTGAGCGGCCAACGCGGCCGGACCCGAGGCCTGGGCTGCCAGGTCGGTGACGGCCGGATCGACCCAGGCGATCTGCTCCGTCGTCAGGACCTCCCCGGCATCCCACCCGGCACTGGTGACCGTCACGGACGAACGGACCGCCACCGCGAACACGACCTCCTGCTGTCGGACCTTGCGGTGGGCGAAGGTGAACTCGTTGACCCACTCGTGCACCGGGTCACCCAACCGATCCTCGGCCACCCGGATCCCCGCTTCCTCGGCGAGCTCACGCTGGGCGGCCTGTCGCGCGGTCTCACCGGGCTCCAGCCCGCCACCAATGGTGAACCAGAACCGTACGTGGGGAGCTGCCGGCTCACAGCCGCGCATCAACAACACCTTGCCGGTCTCGTCGACCGGGACGACCCGACCGGTGACGCGCTCGACCGTCGCTCCGCGGGGCGGCAACTCGGCCTCGTACTGCTGCTCGAAGGCCTTGACCATCTCGTCGGCCGCCGCGTCGCTGCGTTCGGTCATCGGTGCTCCTCAGCTGGCGCGGGGGCTTCGCAGGTGCTCGACCCAGGTGGGTACGACCTCGGAGGCGGGGCCGGCCCATGACTCGTCGAAAGCCTCGTCATCGGTGGGGGCGAGGTTCAGCTCGACCGTACGGGCCCCGTGGCGGCGTGCCCAGTCGACGAAGCCGGCGGCCGGATAGACCAGACCCGAGGTGCCGATCGCGACGAAGAGGTCGCAGTCCTCGAGCTCTTGCTGGATCCTGTCCATGTGGTACGGGGCCTCACCGAACCAGACCACGTCCGGACGCAGGGCCGTCACCCCGCAGATCGGGCAGGCCGGTTCGTCGATCAGGGCATCGGTCCACGGCGGCTGCCCGTCGCAGGCCTCGCACCGGGCCCGCAGCAGCTCGCCGTGCATGTGGACCACCCGGGTCGAGCCGGCTCGTTCGTGGAGGTCGTCGATGTTCTGGGTCACCAGCACCAGGTCGTCGCCGAGGTCGGCCTCCAGTGCCCCCAGTGCGTGATGGGCCGGGTTGGGTGCGACCGTACGGAGTTGGGCACGCCGGGCGTCGTAGAAGCGCTGCACCAGACCTCGGTCAGCGGCGAATGCCTCCGGGGTGGCGACGTCCTCAGGGCGATGGCCCTCCCAGAGCCCGCCGGCGCCACGAAAGGTCGCCAGCCCGCTCTCGGCCGAGATCCCTGCCCCGGTGAGCACCACGATCCGCATGAGGCGAGTAGATCATCCCGCAGGGCCTCCCCGCACCATGGGACAGGCACGGCCGGGCCCACCTCAACAGGTTAGGCTCGCCTCATCATGAGTGACCAGACCGTCCCCGCCAGCCGTACCGTCCAGGTCGAGTTCCTGCCGATCGGCCGCCGCATCCTCTCGGTCGTCCGCACCGAGGACGTCACGCCGCGGATGCGGCGCATCGTGCTCGCCGGCGACGACCTGGGCGACGACTTCCCCTGCTTCCCGATGCATCCCAACGACCACGTGAAGTTGTGCTTCCCGGACCCGCAGTCCGGCGAGCTCGTCGTGCCGCGCATCGGTGAGCGCGGCATGGAGCTGGACCCCGACGGTCCGCAACCGATCTTTCGTGACTACACCGTCCGCGGCTTCGACCCGCAGACCCGCGAGCTGACGATCGACTTCGTGCTCCACGACCACGGGATTGCCGGCGTGTGGGCCGGCCGGGCACGCCCCGGTGATGTGCTGGGAGTCCTGGGCCCGCGAGGCACGCACCACTTCCCCACCGACTACCGCTGGTACCTGGTCGCCGGCGACGAGACCGCCCTGCCGGCGATCGGGCGTTGGGTCGAGGAGCTTCCGGCCGGAGCGACCGCGACCGTGGTCGTCGAGGTGGCCGGACCCGAGGAGGAGCAGCAGCTCAGCGGTGCCGCCGAGGTCGAGCTGCGGTGGGTGCACCGCGATCCGGCGGTCCCCGATGCCCTCGAACGGGCACTGCGCGAGGTGCCGATCCCCGATCACGACGACTGGTTCGCCTTCGTCGCCGGGGAAGCCGGAGCCCTCAAGCCGATCCGTCGCTGGCTCCGCCGGGAGCTCGCGCTGCCCAAGGAGCGCCTCGACGTGGACGGCTACTGGAAGAAGGGCACGGTCAACCTCGACCACCACGTGCCCGACGACGAGGACGACTGACCCCGCTCACCCACCGGCCCTGCCGCACGACGGTCGTGGACTGAGAGACTGAGGGCGTGTCCGCTGCCCACCGGTTCGACCTCGACCGCCTCGGTGACGGTCTGGTGGTGTCCGGGGCCGAACCGGAGCTGACCTCGGCGATCCGCGCCGGGGCAGCCGTCGTCTCGGCCCCGCCCGGCACGGGCAAGACCACCTTCGTCCCGCCGCTGGTGGCCAACCTGCTGCCGGCCGGCCGGGTGGTGGTGACCCAGCCGCGTCGGGTCGCGGTCCGGGCCGCGGCGCGTCGGATCGCCGAGCTCGATGCCAGTGCGGTGGGCGGCCCCGTCGGCTTCACCGTCCGTGGTGAGCGGGCGATGGCCACCGACACCCGGATCGAGCTGCTCACCCCGGGTGTCCTGTTGCGCCGCCTGCTGCGCGACCCGGGCCTGGACGGCGTCGCCGCGGTCGTCCTGGACGAGGTGCACGAGCGATCGGTCGATGCCGATCTGCTGCTGGGGATGGTGGCCGAGGTCCGTGCCCTGCGCGACGATCTGGTCGTGGTCGCGATGTCGGCCACGGTCGACACCACGGCGGTGGCCCGACTGCTCGGCACCGAGGACCACCCCGCCGCCGTGGTCGAGCTGCCGTGGGCGCTGCACCCGTTGACGATCGAGCACCGTCCCCCGGCCGGGCCACGCCTGGATGCCCGCGGGGTGAGCGATGGCTTCCTGGACCACCTGGCCACGATCACTGTCGAGGCGCAGGCCGAGGACCGGACCGATGCCCTGGTCTTCGTACCGGGGGCGCGTGAGGTCGACGCCCTGGTACGGCGGTTGTCCGCACGGACCACCGGGGTCGACGTGCTCCCCCTGCACGGCCGCCTTCCCGCCCGGGACCAGGACCGTGCCGTACGAGGCCGCAGTCCCGACGACCCGCCCCGGATCGTCGTGAGCACAGCGATTGCGGAGAGCTCGCTGACCGTCCCCGGGGTCCGACTGGTGATCGACGCCTGTCTCTCCCGGGAGGTTCGGCGCGACCGAGCGCGGGACATGACCGGGCTGGTCACGGTCAGCGCATCGAGGGCCAGTGCTGAGCAACGGGCCGGCCGAGCTGCCCGACTGGGTCCGGGTCGTGCGGTGCGGGCCCTCAGCGAGACCGACTTCGCCCGCCTGCCCGCGGTGTCCGTGCCCGAGATCACCGCCGCCGACCTCACCGACACGGCCCTGCTGCTGGCGGTGTGGGGTGCTCCCGGCGGCGAGGGACTGCCACTGCTCACACCGCCTCCGGCCGAGTCGATGGCCCTGGCGATCACCACAGTGGCCACCCTCGGCCTGGTCGACGACACCGGCCGTGCGACCGAGCTCGGTCAACGGGTGGCCGGCATGCCGATCGGTGTCCGGGAGGCCCGCGCCCTGCTCTCCGCCCCGGGCGAGCCCCGGCAGGTGGCCGAGGTGGTTGCGGCGATCTCCGACGACCATCGCGAGCCCGGCGCCGACCTCTCCCGGTTGCTGCGGGAGTTGCGCTCCGCCCGACATCCCGGACATCGACGGTGGCAGCGTGAAGTGCAGCGGTTGGCCCGGATCGCTGGTGAGGAACGGATCGAACCGGCCGTCGACATCGAGTTCTCCCCCGGCGCCGTGCTTGCCCTGGCCCGGCCGGAGCGGATCGCCCGGCGCGCCGCACCCGACTCGCGCAGCTACCTGTTCGCCAGTGGCACCCGCGCGGCGGTGCCCGAGGGCAGTGCCCTGCTGGGTCACGAGTGGCTCGCTGTCTGGGAGGTCCAGCGTGGCGACGGTCGTGTCGCTGACGGCACCGGAGCCGTGGTCCGACTGGCGGCCCCGCTCGCCGAGGACGACGCCGTACGACTCGGTGGATCGCTGCTCACACAGGAAAGGAAGGCCCGACTGGAGGACGGCCGGGTCCAGGTCCGCCACGCCCGCCGGCTCGGCGCCATCACCCTGTCCTCGACCCCGGCCGCCGCCGGGCCCGACGACATCGGTCCCGCGCTGGTGTCCGAACTGGCCGAGCGGGGTCCGGGCCTGTTGGACTGGTCGGAGGCTGCCGACGGCCTGCGACGCAGGCTGTCGTTGTTGCACGCCACCCTCGGCGATCCGTGGCCCGCGGTGGATGACGCGGCGATCGTCGCGGCCGTGACCGAGCAGCTCTCGCTCTCGCCGCCCCGCTCGGCGAAGGGGTTGGCCCAGCTCGACCTGGTCGCGATCCTGCGTGGGCTGCTGCCCTGGCCGGAGGCGACCCGGCTGAACGAGCTGGTGCCGCAGCGTCTGGCCGTACCGTCCGGTTCGTCGGTGAGGATCGACTATCCGCCCGTCGACGATCCGACTGCATCCCCTGTGGTGGCAGTGAAGGTGCAGGAGGTGTTCGGCCTGGCCGAGACCCCGCGGCTGGTGGACGGAAGGGTGCCGGTGCTGTTCCACCTGCTCTCCCCGGCCCGCCGACCGCTGGCGGTCACCGCCGACCTGGAGTCGTTCTGGAACGGGCCGTACGCCGAGGTCCGCAAGCAGATGCGGGGACGCTATCCGAAGCATCCCTGGCCCGAGGACCCGTGGACCGCAGCGGCGACCGCCCGGACCAAGGGCGGTCACCGCTGAGTGGTGCCCTGCGGCCTCAGGCAGCCAGTTCGGCCAAGTGACGTTGGGAACTGCGGTCACCGACGATCTCGCCGGCCGAGACCTCCAGCACCCGCTCCACCCACTGCAGCGACTGCGGACGGTGGGTGACCACCAGGGTGGTCCGACCCAACGCCGCGACCCGCATGGCCTGGTTGACCTTGCGTTCGCTGGCCAGGTCGAGGTTCGAGGTGGCCTCGTCCAGGATCAGGATCGCCGGATCGACCAGCAGAGCCCGTGCCAGGCACAACAGCTGACGCTGACCCGCCGACAGGGAACGACCGCGATCGGTGATCCGGTGGTGGTAGCCACCGGGCATCCGCATGATGAAGTCATGGGCTCCGACCGCGCGGGCCACTGCCTCGACCTCGGCATCGGTGGCATCCGGTCGACCGTAGGCGATGTTGTCGCGCACCGACCGGGTGAACAGGTGCGGCTCCTGCGGGACGTAGCCCATCCGTCGCCGGTACTGCACCAGGTCGAGCTCGTCGAGCGGCACGCCGTCGATCAGGATCCGCCCCTCGGTCGGGTCGTAGAACCGCGACACCAGCTTGACCGTGGTCGACTTGCCCGCCCCGGTCCGGCCGACGAAGGCCACCCGCTGTCCGGCCGGGATGTCGAGGTCCACCTTCTTCAACGCATCCTTCGAGGTGCCGGCATAGCGAAGCCGTACGCCCTCGAGACGGATCCGACCGTCGATCGCACCGACCTCACGGGCATCCTCGGCCACCGGCGTCGAGGTCTGCTCGGCCAACAGCTCCGAGATCCGGACCAGGCCGGCACGGGCCCGCTGGTACACGTCGAAGACCGACGCCAGCTGCTGGACCGGAGCGAAGACCTGGGTCAGGTACAGCAGGAAGGCGAGCAGGGTGCCGATCGCCAGGGTCTCCGCCGCGACGAACCGGGCGCCGAGGCCGAGCACCGCCACGGTGGCCCCGATGCTCAGCATCTCGATGATGCCGACATAGGTGCCGGTGGCGAAGGCGCTGCGGCGTGACCAGTGCATGAACTGCTGACCGAGGTCGGCGAACTTCACCAGGTTGTGCTCCTCGCGCCGGTAGGCGTGGGTGACCCGGATCCCGGCCAGCGACTCCTGCAGGTTGGAGTTGATCATCGAGGTCCGCTCCCGGGCCTCGTCATAGGCCACCGATGCCCGCTTGCGGTACCAGATGGTCGCCACCGCCGCCGGCGGGATGACCGCCAGCAGGCTCAGCGCCAGCCGGGGATCGAGGGCAACCACGACGACCGACATGCCTGCGAAGGTGAGCAGTGCGGTCAGCAGGTTGATCAGTCCGACCCGCAGCAGCTCGGAGATGGCATCGATGTCGGAGGTCATCCGGGTCATGATGCGTCCGGCCTGGGTGCGGTCGTAGAAGTCGATCCCCAGACGCTGGAGCTGTCCGTAGACCCGTGAGCGCAACGCGACCAGGAGCCGCTCGGTGGTCCGCTGGGTCCAGAACATCGAGCCCCGCTGGACGAAGAACAGACAACCCACCGTCACCGCGGCCGCGACACAGGCCGCCGCAAGGATCGGCAGGTGCCCGTCGAGCATGCCACCGTCGACACCCTCGCGGATGATCAGCGGATTGACCAGGCCCAGGACGGCCTCGGCGGCCACCAACAGCAGACCGATCACCAGACCGACCCGGTACGGCTTCAGGAACCGCAGCAGTCGGAATGGTTCACGACGATGACCCTCGGCGACCAGGTCGACCTCGGGTCGGTCCCCGAAGTCCGGCAGCGCGGCAATCTTGGCCGCGAGGTGCGCCGGCGGCTCGGATCGGTCCGGCGTCCGGGCCCGGTCACGGTCCCACGCCGCCGGGGTCTCGGTGAACTCGCCGCGACGCGCGGCCGGCAACAGCTGAGCCGCCGGGTCGTCGGGATCGGCCTCGAGCTCCCCGAACAGGTCGCGGTAGAGCGGGCTGCGGGCGAACAGCTCGGCATGGGTGCCGGTGTCGACGACGTGTCCGGCCTCCATCACGACGATCCGGTCGGCCATCCGTACCGTCGACTCGCGGTAGGCCACCATGATGGCGGTGCTGGTCGACAGGTACGGCTTCAGGTTCGCGTGGATCTCGTGCTCGACGGAGGTGTCCACCGAGCTGGTGGCATCGTCGAGCAGCAGGATGTCGGGGTTGATCAGCAGGGCGCGGGCCAGGGCCACGCGCTGACGCTGACCACCGGACAGGGTCATGCCCTGCTCACCGATGACGGTGTCGTAGCCCTCGTCGAGGGCGGTGATGAAGTCATGGGCGAGGGCTGCCCGGGCAGCGGTCTCGATCTGCTCCTGGGTGGCGTCGGGCCGTCCGTAGGCGATGTTGTGCGCGATCGAGTCGGAGAAGAGGAAGCTGTTCTCGAAGACCATCGCGACCCGACCCCGCAGCTCGGCGATCGGCTGGTCCCGGACGTCGATGCCGTCGACCCGGACGACACCGGAGTCGGCGTCGAAGAAGCGCGGGATCATCTGCAGCGCCGTGGACTTGCCACAGCCCGACGGTCCGACCAGGGCAATCGTCTCGCCCGCCTCGACCTGCAGGTCGAGGCGACCCAGCACCTGGTCACCGTCACCGTCGACATAGCCGAAGCTGACCCCGTCGAACTCGATCCGCCCACCCCGCTCGGCGGGCGAGATCGGACGGTCGACCTCGGTCAGCTCCGGACGCAGGTCCAGGATCTCACCGATGCGCTCGACCGCGGCCTGGCACTGGGGCAGGTTGGTCAGCACGTTGCCGATGGTGCGGGCCCGCCCGGCCAGGGTGGCCAGGTAGCTGACGAAGGCGAGGAAGATGCCGATGCTCAGCTGACCGTTGATCACCATCAGACCACCCAGACCCAGCATCACGACCTGACCGATCTGGGGACCGGCCATCATCGAGGCGAAGAACGGGGCCCGCAGCCGGACGGCGCGCACCCGCGCGGTGAACATGTCCTTCAACGCATGGTGCAGACGCCGCGTCTCGGCCTCCTCCTGACCGAAGGCCCGCACCACGCGAACCCCCATGACCGACTCCTCGATCTCGGTCATCAGCTCGGCCTCGGAGCGCTGGGCGTCCCAGCCGGCCGCATGGACCCGCTTGCGCATCCGTTGGGTCACGACGAAGACGGCGATGATGATGGCGATCACGATCACCGCCAACAGCGGCGACAGCCGCAGCATCACGACCAGCGAGACCACGATCGCCACACTGGTCGCCGCGATCTCGGCCACGAAACCGATCAGCACCTGGACGAACCGCAGATCCGAGCTGGCCCGCGAGACCAGCTGGCCACTCTGCAGCTGGGAATGGCCGGCGAAGTCGAGCCGCTGCAGGGTGTCGTAGATCCGGTTGCGGATGTCATGTTGCACCCGCAGGGCCACGGTCGCCGACAGGTAGCGCCACAGCGCCGACAAGCAGCCGACCGCCAGTGCGGCGATGCCGAGGGTGATGAGCCAGGGCAGCAACGGCGTGCTGCGCGCGATGATGGCGTTGTCGACGATGTTCTGCTGGATCAGTGGCAGCAGTGCGGTGACACCGGCATGGGTGGCGGCCAGCACCGCGGTCACCACCAGCAGCCACCGCTGCCGCGCCAGGACGGGCAGGAGCCGCCGACGCCAGGACGGGGTGCCCTGAGGATCGGGCGTTGTGCCCTGGGGATCGGAGGGGGCGCGACGGGTACGGGTCCGGTCGCGGACGTGAGAGGTGACCGTACGCAGACGGGCACGCAGGGTGGACGAGGGCATGGACGTACGGGTCCGGAACACGGACGCGGACACGGGAAACTCCAAGGTGGGAAGGAAAAGCAAGACGTATGGACGTCGAAAGGACGCAGCTCACCCACACAACGTGGGGGGCGTGATGTTGATGCAGACTCGTCGGCAACCGACGACGGGAGGTTGTTGATCGGGGAAGGTCATGGCCACTGGCCATGACTTCTAGGGTCGAGACACCTGGAACACCAGCTCATCGAGTTTGTCTGGATGGACGTGGTCAAGCCTGTCAGGGTTTGACGGCGATCTCCAATCAGTTCCCCTGATCCGACAACATCCGATAGGACATATTGCGATCGTCAACAGTGACCTGCGCCACGTCACGGCCCGTCGGGCCGGTGCTCGAGGCTCAGCCCGGCACCCTGGCGTGGTCAAGGCTCAGGGGTCCGTCATAGGCCGGGAGCCGGACCTGCTCGCCCGACTGCTGCTTCCAGCCCAGACCGTACGCGTCGACGTACTGCTTGTAGATCTCGATGTAGCGCGAGGAGTCCACGGCGGCCAGCATCTGCGTCGGGTCACCGATCGCGGTGATGACGTACGGCGGGGCGTACGGGACACCGTGCAGCACGACCACATTGCCGACGCACTTGATCCCGGTCGTCGAGACCACCCGTTGGCCCTGGATGGTCATCGCCTCGGCCCCGCCCGCCCACAGAGCATTGGCTACGGCCTGGATGTCCTGCTGGTGCACCACCAGGGCGTCGTCGTCGACACCGGCCGGGTGGAAGTCGGCCGGGGCATCGGTGAGGGTGATCGTCACGGCCGGGCCACTCACCGGCACCAGGGCACCGCGCTCCTGGAGCTCGGCAGCCTCGGAGGACCCGGAGGTCGACTGCCGACGGGCGGTGAGCTCATCCACCTCGGAGCGCATCCGGGCGACCTGCTCGGCCAACTGGGCATTGCGGGCCTTCTCCGCGTCGAGCAGGTCGACCAGGTCGGTGTTGCGGTCCGGTCGCAGGTCGACGCCGCGGGCGACCATCGCACTGGCCACGATCATCAGCCCGGCGAGCATGCACACCAGCCCGGTCATCAGACGGGACTTCAGCGGGACGTGGCGCTCCTTGCGGCGGGAGCGGACCAACCGCTTCAGCACCGCCCACGGGCTCCGGTTCGGGGGCGTGGACGCCTCGACCCGCGTATCGTCGGCTGCGCGTCGGGGCACGGCCGGGCCCGCACGACGGGGGCTCGCCCCGGCCGTCCCGGGCTCGTCGTCGTCAGGCACCTGGCACCTCGCGCGCGTGGTCAGAAGTTTTGTCGGCAGCGGTCGTTGACTACGCTACCCATCAGACGCAAGGAGAACCGAGTGCCCCAGTCCAGGACACGCAAGGCGGCGGACCAGAAGAAGAAGGCTGCCACCAAGCGCAAGACTGCCGAGCGAGAGGCCGCGAACGAGGCCGAGCGCGAGGCCACTGCCCC
>DVLP01000295.1 GCA_018715445.1 Candidatus Avipropionibacterium avicola
AGGCTGAAGACCTGCTCGATCACGATCGCCCCGACCAGCAGGGTCGCCAGCTGCAGCCCCAGCACGGTGACGACCTGGACCGCGACATTGCGCAGTCCGTGGCGCAGCAGTGCCGGGAACTGGCGCCACCCGATCGCCCGGGCGGTCCGCAGGTAGTCCTCGGACAGCACCTCGATGAAGGCCGAACGGACATAGCGGGTGAGCACGGCTGACTGGACGATGGTCAGCGAGATGACCGGCAACACCAGGTGGTACGCCCACCGCACCGGGTCCTGGGCCAACCGGACGTACCCACCGGCCGGGAACCACCGCAGCTGCACGGCGAAGACCACCACCAGCACGATGCCGGCCCAGAAGGCCGGCACGGCCAGTCCGATCTGCGACCCGGCGCTGGACAGGAAGCCGTCGAGGTGGCGCCGACGCAGCGCAGCATGCATCCCGAGCACCGTGGCCACCACGATCGCCAACGCCATCGAGCAGATGACCAGCGAGAGCGTCACCCCGAAGCGCGGCACCAGGTCGGGCCCGATCGGACGACCGGACAGGTAAGAGGTGCCGAGGTCGCCGGTGAACAGCCCGCCCACCCATTCGACGTAGCGGGTCGACAGCGAGCGGTCCAGGCCGAGCTCGGTGCGCAGTCGGGCCACCGACTCCGGGTCGGCCCCGATCCCGAGCATCACCTGGGCGACGTCGCCGGGCAACGCCGAGCAGGCCAGGAACACCAGCACCGAGGCGACGAACAGGCTGACGACGAAGATCGCCGTCCGCTTCAGCACCGCCACCAGCACAGGCATCGTCAGCGCGTCACGCCTCGCGTGAGAGCGTGGTCAGGTCGAACGACAAGGTGGTGGCGTTCTGCCGGATGCCACGGATGTCGGGCGTGGTGACCGCCAGGTTGGGCAGCAGGAAGAGCCAGTCGGAGGCAGCGTCCTCGGAGATGATCCGGGCCGCCTCGGCCATCTTGTCGCGCTGCTCCTCCTCGGTGCCGGTGTCGGCCTCGGCCACCAGTTCCTGCACCGTAGGGTTGTCGTAACGCCAGTAGTAGGTAGGGTCGGCGAACTTCACCAGGTCGCGCGGTTCCACGTGCGAGACGATCGACAGGTCGTAGTCGGCACTCACCAGGACCTGGTCCAGCCAGCGTGCGAAGTCGAGCTCCTCGACCTTGACCTGGAAGCCGACGTCACGCAGCGCACTCGCGACGAACTGCCCGCTCGCGGTGGCGTACGGCACGACGGGCAGACGCATCCGCAACGGGGTCGACCGGTCGTAGCCGGCCTCCTCGACCAGTTCGCTGGCCTTCGTCGGATCGTACGGATAGAGCCCGGTGAGGTCCTCGTACCAGGGATCGGTGGGTGGGACCATCGAACCGATCAACGTCCCGTGACCCGCCCAGACGGTGTCCAGCAGTGCCTGGTGGTCGACGGCATGACGGATGGCCTGCCGCAGTCGCTTGTCCTTGAGGATCCCGGAGTTGTTGAACGCCATCACGACCTCGCCCTGGGTCGTGCCCTCGATCACGGCGAAGCGCTCCCGGTCGTCGAACTGCGGCAGCGCCTGGGGCGCCTGCAGGCTGGACAGGATGTCGAGCTGTCCCGAGAGCATCGCGGAGTTCTGCGAGTTCGCGTCGGCGAAGTAGCGCAGCGTGACCTCGGAGAAGTACGGCACCGGCCCCCAGTAGTCGTCGCGACGGCTCAGCACCAGGTCGGAGCCCGGGGCCCAGCTCTGGACCGTGTACGGCCCGGACCCGGCCGCCTGTGAGGCGAAGTCGACACCGGCCTTGCTGTCGTAGATGAACCCGGAGGTCGAGGTGATCGCGTACAACCACGAGTTCGACGGCCGGGTCAGGGTCACCGTGACCGTACGCTCGTCAGTCGCCTCGATGGTGTCGACCGGCGACATCTCGTTCTTCAGGACCGCGCGTCCTTCGGTCCGGGTGCGCTCCAGCGACCACACGACGTCCTCGGCGGTCACCGCTCGGTTGTCGGAGGCGAAGGTGGCACGCTCGTCGAGGTGGAAGGTGTAGCTCGTCCGCTCGGGCGAGATCTCCCAGCTGCTGGCCAGCAGTGGCTGCATCTCGCCGTTGTCGTCCAGCTTCACCAAGGTCTCGTAGACGTTGTAGAGCAGTGCCTGCGGGATCGAGGCGGCGTCGTTGACGACCGGGTCGAGCATCGGGGGCGCGAGGGTGGCGCCCACCAACAAGGTGGTGTCGTCCTCGGCCGAGGGCGGGGCGCACGAGAACATCGCCGCTGCCGCCGCCGGGGTGAGGGCGATCATGCCCAGGGCTGTTCGTCGCTTCACGTGTCTGCTCCTCGTCGACGCTGTCGGCTCGTCAGGCGTTCTCGACCGGCGGTCGCGATCAGCCTGCCGGGTGAACCGTACTGGGGGCCAGCTCGGACCAGCTCGCCCATTCACCTCGTGAACCGGCGTGGGTGATCGCACCGAAACAGGCATCGGTGAACGCGTCGGCCCCGGCGGACAGGATGTCATTGATCGCGAAGACCTGCTCGTAGGGCTGCTCGGGCAGCGGCTTGCGTTGCGAGGACAGGCAGAAGACGGTGTCGCCGTCGGTCATGCCGTGCAGGGGTCGGATCGCCCGGGCCATCCCGTCGTGGCCGACCTGGGCGACCTTCGAGGCCTGCGCCTTGGTGAGCCTCGCATCGGTCATCACCACCCCGATGGTGGTGGCGAAGCTGGCCCCGCCTCCGACCCCGGCCAGAGCCGTCCGCTCCTCATCGGTCGGATCCGGCAGCCTGTGGGTCCGATCGGCGTACAACCGGCCCGTCGCGGGATCGATCACCGAACCCGCAGCGTTGACCGCCACCGCCGCCGCGACCCGGTAGCCCTGCGCGGTCACGGTCTCGGCATAACCGAAGCCCCCCTTGAGGCCTCCGGCAACCGCCCCGGTCCCGACCCCGACACAGCCCTGCTCCGGATCAGCCGTCGAGGCCGCCGCGAGGGCCGCGGCACCGGTGGCGGCGTCGGGTCGGTGGGCGAATTCCCCGCCACGGTTCAGGTCGAAGATCACCGCTGCCGGGACGATCGGCACGACCTGGTGCTCCAGGGTCCCCACCCCGAAGCCGATGTGCTCGGCCTCCAGTCCGGCCATCACCCCGTCCGCTGCCGCCAGTCCGTACGCACTACCGCCGGTCAGCACCACGGCGTGGACCTGCTGGATCATGGTGACCGGATCGAGCAGGTCCGTCTCGCGGGTGCCCGGGCCACCGCCGCGGACGTCGACACCGCCCATGGCACCCTCACGGCACAGCACCACCGTGGTCCCGGTGAGCCAACCCGGCTCGTCGCGCGTGCAGTGGCCGATCTCGAAGCCGTCGATCATGGGCGACAGCCTAGTTGCCGCCAGCCGTGGGCCATACTGGCCGATGTGGCACAGACCCGTGACCTGACCCGGTACGCCTGGCTGGCGATTGCCGCCGCGGTGGCGACCATTGCGCTCAAGACCGGCGCCTGGTGGGTCACCGGTTCGGTCGGGCTGCTCTCCGATGCGGCTGAGTCCGTGGTCAACCTGGTGGCTGCGGTGGTCGCCCTGATCGCGCTGAAGGTGGCCGCTGCTCCGGCCGACGACGACCACCACTTCGGCCACACCAAGGCGGAGTACTTCTCGGCGGCGGTCGAGGGCCTGATGATCTTCGTGGCGGCCGGGGTGATCCTGGTGACCGCCGTCGCCCGATTCCTCTCACCACGGCCGTTGGAGGAGGTCGGGATCGGTCTGGCCGTCTCCGCGGTGGCCTCGGTGATCAACCTCGTGGTCGGGCTCGTGCTGATCCGGGCCGGTCGCCGACACAACTCGATCACCCTGCGGGCCGACGGCAAGCACCTGATGACC
>DVLP01000028.1 GCA_018715445.1 Candidatus Avipropionibacterium avicola
CGCACACCCGAGACGGGGACGGCAATCGGACCGCGCCGGGTCGCCGTGGGGCGACGCCGTACCCGCGGGCCCTCCAGGACCCGGACCGGCGACCCTGTGACCAGTTCGGTGCTCACCATCGTCGTCATGACTGACACTCCCGTCTCGAACACTCGTTCGACATCCATTATTGCAACACCTTGACGATTGACGCAAGGAACCGGACACCTGTTCTGCTCGACGCCCTGCTCCGATCGCCACACCAGGAGTCAAACAGCGCCCACTGACAGTTCTGACCCACGCACGGTCGGACCGGATCCGAACACCGCATCCGCGACACGCTCGAACAGTTGTTTGATTGGTCGTCGCCCCCGCCGTAGGCTGCCGCCATGGATGCGACCGATGGCCCCACCGACGACACCACTGACCGCCCCACGCTGCCGCCGCGGCGCCGCGGTCGGCCCAGCAAGGCGACGGTCCGCGCCCAGCTCGAGGCCACCGGCGCCACCGTCTCCGCCCTGCCCGACGGTCCGGCCGACGCCGACGGACTGACCCCGCGCCAACGTCGGATCCTCGAGGTCATCCGCGAGGCCGTCCAGACCCGCGGCTATCCGCCGAGCGTGCGCGAGCTCGGGGTGGCCATCGGCCTGGCGAGCCCGTCGTCGGTCTCGTACCAGCTCAAGGCCCTGGAGGAGAAGGGCTTCCTGCGCCGGGACCCGAACCGGCCACGGGCGGTCGAGGTGTTGCTGCCCGGTGGTGAGGAGCCGCGCACCAGGATCGACGAGTCCGGCGCCTTCGACGCCGACCCCGAGGCGGTCAAGGTCCCGGTCGTCGGCCGGATCGCCGCGGGTGGGCCGATCCTGGCCGAGGAGGCCGTCGAGGACGTCTTCCCGTTGCCCAAGCAGCTCGTCGGCGACGGCACCCTGTTCCTGCTCGAGGTGCGCGGTGACTCCATGGTCGATGCCGCCATCTGCGACCGTGACTGGGTCGTGGTGCGCCAACAGCCCACCGCCGAGAACGGCGAGATCGTGGCGGCGATGCTGGACAACGAGGCCACCGTCAAGACCTTCCGTCGCTCCGGTCAGCAGATCTGGCTCATGCCGCACAACCCGGCCTACGACCCGATCGACGGCAACCACGCCACGATCTTGGGCAAGGTCGTCGCGGTGCTGCGCAGCATCTGAGCCGTGGACACCGCCCGGGCTGTGGACACCGATTGGGCCGAACGGGCCGCCGTCGCCGAGCAGGCGGTGACCCGACGTCACCTGCGTCGGCTGCTCGGTCTGCCCGGCACGGCCCTCGGGGTGGTGTCGTGGCCCGCCCGGAGCCGGGACCGGTGGTGGCTCGAGTGGCACTACTGGTGGCAGGCCCATCTGGTCGACTGCCTGGTCGATGCCGAGCTCCGCGCGCCCGATCCGGGGCGACAGGACCGGATCACGGCGGTGCTGCGGACCCATCGACTGCGCAACCTGACCGGATGGACCAACAGCTACCACGACGACATGGCCTGGCTCGGGCTCGCGATGGAGCGGGCCGCCAGGGTCACCGCCCACGACTGGAGCCGGCCGCTGTCGATCCTGACCGATCGACTGCGCTCGGCCTGGACCGAGCAGGGCCTGCCGTGGCGCCGCGGCTCGGACTTCTTCAACGCTCCGGCCAACGGACCGGCCGCCATCCTGATGGCCCGGACCGGACACCGCGACCGGGCGCACGACACTTCCGACTGGCTCGACACGGTGCTGCGCGATCCCGGGACCGGCCTGATCCGCGACGGCATCCGTGCCGACGGCAGCCTGGTCGAGGCCGTCTACAGCTACTGCCAGGGCGTCACCCTGGGGTTGGCGGTCGAGCTGGGCCAGGTCGACCGCGCCGCTCGACTGGTGCAGGCGGTCGACGAGCACCTGTGCCGTGACCACGTCCTGCAGGCCGGCGGTGGCGGCGACGGTGGACTCTTCCCCGGGATCCTGGCGCGCTACCTGGCCCTGGCCGCAACCCACCTGCCGTCCGACCCGGGCACCGCCGGCACCGCCCGCTCCACCGCCCGGGCGATCGTGCTGGCCTCGGCCCACGCGTGCTGGCAGCACCGGGCCGAGGTGAACGATCCCGAGCTCGGCGCCCTCCCCCTCTTCAGCCATCGGTGGGACCGCCCCGCCCCACTGCCCGATGACCGGGCCGACACCCCCGAACGGGACCTGTCGGTCCAGCTCAGTGGCTGGATGTTGCTGGAAGCGGCCGCACGGGTTCACTAGGCTCTCGAACGAGATCGCCGTGGCCCGTCCGTACGAGCCCCGACGCCCGTACGACGAAGGGAACGTCCAATGACCGTTCGAGTGGGCATCGCTGGCGCGGGAGGCATCTCGCGTTCCCACATCAGCGGACTTGCCGCCACCGAGGGCGCAGAGGTCACCGTGGTCCAGGACCTCGACCTGGCCCGGGCCACCGAAACCGCCGCCACCTGCGGCGCCACCGCCACCGATTCACTCGACGAGTTGCTCGACCAGGCCGATGCGGTCTTCGTGTGCACGCCGACCGCTGCCCATCGCCCGATCGTCGAGCAGGTCGTCGGTCGTGGACTGGCCGTCTTCTGCGAGAAGCCCCTGGCCACCGATCTGGCCGAGGCCGAGGCCATGGGCCGAGCCGTTGCCGCCGCCGGCGTGGTCAACCAGGTCGGCCTGCCGCTGCGCCGCGTCGCCGCCTTCGCCGTGCTGCGCGAGCTGATGCGCGATCCCGACAACGGACCGCTGCTGGCGATCTCGATGCACACCATCAGCCGCGCCCGCGACAAGGTCCTGGCCGGCTGGCGCGGTGACTCCGTCCAGGCCGGGGGCGGCATGCTGATCGAGGTCGGCTTCCACGATGTCGACCTGCTGCAGTGGTTCGGCGGTCCGATCGCCAGTGCCACGGGGCAGGTGACGCCCGGCACCCACGCCGGGATCGAGGATGCGGCCACGGTCTCGCTCGGGTTCGCCCAGGGTGGCACCGCTGCCCTGACCGCCGCGTGGAACGCGGCACCGGTGCCGGGGCAGTCCCGGCGCATCCACGCCATCTTCGACCGCGCCGAGTACCTGTTGGAGTACGACGGGGCCCACCGCCGCCTGGTGGCCGACGGCCCGGGCGAGCGCCACCAGGAGTGGGACGGCGACGCCCTCGACGCCGCGGCACTCGAGGCCGGCATCGAGACCAATCCCCAGGCCGCGTTCATTCGCGCAGTCCGCGAAGGCGGACCTGCCTCGCCGACGGTGGCCGACGCCGTCGAGGTGCACCGGGTCCTCGACCACGTCTACCGCGCCGCCCACGGCTCCTGACCTCCCGCATCCTCGTCCAGAAAGGGATCCCCACCGACCATGACTTCCTCCGCAGGACAGCTCGGCTTCGTGATCGAGGCCGGGGAGCAGCCGCGCCGCTCCCCCCTGGCCCGGGTGCGACTCGACGATGTCGCCGCCACCGACCGACCGACCACCCTGGTCGACGAGGCCACCGGCGACCTGGTCGCCACCCAGTTCGATCCGAACACCGGCGAGCTCGTCTTCGTCGTCCCCGGTGAGATCCCGGCCGGTGGTTCGCGGACCCTGTCCGCGACTGACCGGGTGGCCGAGCCCGCGCATCCGACCGATGCCGTGGTCAAGCTCGACCGCGCCGTGTTGCAGGTCAACGGCGAGCGCTTCGCCGACTACCTCGTCGTCGGCGGCCGACGTCCCTACTTCTGGCCGGTGCTGAGCTCGACCGGATCGAGTGTGGTCCGCGGGCAGGGTTCGGCCGACCACCCCCACCACACCGGCCTGGCGATCAGCTACGGCGGTCACAGCGAGGACGGGTCGACCAACATCTGGTCGGACTGGGACGAGCCGCCGTACGGCCCGGGCGGACGGATGGTGCACCGGGGCTTCCGTCGGGTCGAGACCGGACCGGTCCTCGGTGAGATCGTCCAGGACCTGAGCTACGTCAACTCCGACGGTGACGCCTTCGCCGACGAGATCCGGACCATCCGCTGGTGGTGGGCCGACCCCGACACCCGGTTCCTGGAGTTCCACTCCGCGATCTCCCATGTCGAGGACCACGGCAACGGCCCGTTCCTGTTGATGGCCCGTACCCCGGAGTCGATGGGGGTCCCCGAGGTGGGACGGGTCACCAACTCCTCGCAGTCGGCGACCCCCGACCGGGTCTACCGGGTCGAGGACCGCTATCGCGCCTCCTGGGTGGACGCCTCGGGCCCCAGCGGCGGCACGCCGCCGGCCGCACCGTCGGGGCCGCCGGAGGACCTGCCGGACCTGCGCAGCGATGCCGCCGAGTACCGCAGCGTGGGTGAGGGACCGTGGCACGGGATCGCCGTGCTGGACCACCCCTCGAACCACGGGTTCCCCAATGTCATCGGCAAGTACGCGATGGTGCAGCAGATCACCCAGTCGCACTACCCGCCCGAGGATGCGCCCCACGGGCCCTTCCGGTTCCAGCAGCGCGTCCTGGTCCACGCCGGTGACGGCGACCACGCCGCCGTTCCCGCTGCGGCCGAGGACTACGCGGCACCGGTCTCGGTCAGGCTCACTCGCTGACACCCACTGAGACAAGTGAACAGTTGGTTAGCCTCACCTAAACCGTTCTGCTAACGTCTGGGGCGTGTTGCCACAGCAGGCGGCCCATCGACACCAGTCGGTGGGCCGCCTGCATCACGTCCCCCCGGCATCACGTCCACCCCCTGACGGAAGAACGCCATGGATCGTCGCCGACTGCTCAGCCTGTCCGCCGTTGCTGCCACCGCCGCTGTCGCCGCGGCCTGTGCCCCCGAGTCCGGACCCACCCCTGCCGGTGACGACTCCCCCGCCGCAAGCGAACCGTTCCGCTACTCCCCTCCCGGCTACGAGGGCCTGAGCATCGAACTCGACAAGCCGGCCACCAGGATCGTGGCCGACATCTACTCCGCCGCCGCCCTCCAGCCGTACGGGATCGAGCCGGTCGGCATCTTCGGCTACGGCCGCGACGGTGCCGGCAAGGGCGACCTCGACATCGACTCGATGAACATCATCGGCCTGGACGCGGAGTTCAGCCTGGAGAAGCTGGCCGCCGCCGAGCCCGACATCGTACTGGGCTACGGCAACACCGACGGCTCCGGATGGACCTGGTGGGACGAGAAGCTGATCCCCCAGGTGAGTGCCGTGGCCCCGTACGTCCCGGTGAAGTTCTCCTACCTGCCCAAGGAGATGATCTCGCACTACCGTGACCTGGCCCTGCTGCTCGGTGGCACCGAGAGTGCCGAGCTCGTCCAGCAGGAGAAGGACTACGACGCCGTCGTGGAACGGATCAGCGCCGCGGCCGAGGAGAAGAAGGACTGGCTGACCGTGCTGCCCGCCCAGTTCGGCACCGATGCCATCTGGACCAGCTTCACCCTGGGCCAGATCAAGATGCTCAGCGAGGCCGGGCTCAGCTTCGTCGGGCCCGAGCAGGACGGGGAGTCCGCCTGGGCCGAGGTCTCCTGGGAGAAGATCGGCGAGTACGAGGCTGACCTGCTGCTCCTGCACGAGACCTCGCTCGACTACGAGGACAACCCGGTCTACAAGAACCTGCCGGCGGTCAAGGCCGGCCAGATCGGCACCTGGGACGACAAGCGCGCCTACACCTGGTCGGGCTACACGTCGTGGCTCACCTCGGTGGCCGAGGTCGTGGAGCAGGCCGAGGACATCGTCGACTGATCCGGGCCGCGACTGATCAGGGTCAGGTCGCGGACTCGGCCAACCGGCGCAAGGACCCGACCGCCACCTCACGATCGGTCGTGGTCCAGAAGTCCGGCAGACCGGCCCGCAGGAACGAGCCGTACCGGGCGGTGGCCAGGCGCGGATCGAGCACGGCCACCATCCCCTTGTCCGAGAGCCGCCTGATCAACCGCCCGCTGCCCTGGGCGAGCAACAGGGCCGCATGCGAGGCGGCCACCGCCATGAAACCGTTGCCGCCGGCCTCGACGACCGCATCCTGACGGGCCCGGATCAGCGGATCGTCCGGCCTCGGGAAGGGGATCTTGTCGATCAGCACCAGTCGACAGGTGTCACCGGGCACGTCGATCCCCTGCCACAGCGACAAGGTCCCGAACAACGAGGTCTCCGGCTCGGCGGCGAAGCGGCGGGTGAGTTCGGACAGCTGGGCGTCACCCTGGCACAGGATCTGGTACGAGGGCAGCTCGGCGCGGACGTGACGAGCGGCGGCCTCGGCATTGCGTCGTGAGGCGAAGAGCCCGAGGGTGCGACCGCCGGCCGCCCAGGTCAGCTCGGCGATCTCGGCCAGCACCTCCGGCGTGAGCCCTTCACGACTCGGTGGCGGCAGGGTCCGCGCGACGTAGAGGATCCCCTGACGGCGGTAGTCGAAGGGTGAGCCGACGTCGATCCCGCGCCACAGCGTCGGATGTTCCTCGGGCTCGTCCTGCTTCTGCTCCTTCTCCCCCTCCTTCGCCCCTTCATTCACCACTGCACCACCGGGCAGCCCGACGGCCAGGTCGGCCCCGCCGTCGAGGGCGCGACCGTGCGGCACCGTGACCGTGCCGTCCTCGGTCACCTCGGCGAGGCACTCGTCGGTGCGCAGTCCGAAGCTGCCGGCCACCCCGGTGAATCCGCCGCCGATCTTGAGGGTCGCCGAGCAGAAGACGGTGGTGCGATCCTTCAGCACCCGGTCACGCAGCAGTCCGGCCACCGCCAACGGTGCCACCCGGACCTCGCGGCCGAACCGGTCGCGGTCGTTGACGTAGACCACGTCGGCCTCGGCGAGGGCGGCGATCCGCTCGGCGATA
>DVLP01000296.1 GCA_018715445.1 Candidatus Avipropionibacterium avicola
CCCCCTTGGCGGTCCCGGAACCGTAGTGCCGCAAGGACACGGCGTGTCCACCGACCTCCAGATGTCCAGCGGCCAGCGGGATCACCCCGCGCGGGTCCACCCCGGTCGCCACCAGCACCGCCTGCTGCGCCCCCAGCGCGACCACTCCCGACCCGGCGGTGAACGGGGCCATCGACCACAGCTCGGCATGCACCACCCCGGCCAGGGCCAGTGCTGGTGCTGCGGTCGTGGTGGTCAACAACCGGGTGAGCTCGCCCAGACGAGCACTGACCTGCGGATCGCTGCGCACCCGACCCAGGTCCTCATCAGGCACGATCCCCCGTCCCCAGACCGTGTGGAGCCGGGCCAGGGCCTGGGCCGGCGTGCTGCGCACCTGCTCGGCCAGGGCCGGCACCTCGGCCAGCATCCGCACCGTGGCGGCAGCCCGGTCGGCATCGCTGGGCCCGTCTCCGCTGGTCCCGTCATCGCTCGCCCCGGCGTCGAGCTCGGCCGCGGGTTCAAGTTGAACTGCAGCCCGGGCCGCGGTCCAGGCCGCAGCAGCCACGTCCTCCTCGGCGATCCGACGCAGCCCGCGGTCACGCAGCACGCTGTCGATCGCATCAAGGGCAGCGGCGTGGGCCGAGGGCAGCCCTTCGGCCCGGGCGAGGTCGGCCAGTGGATCAGCAGTCACCGGGCCAGTGTGCCCCACCGGGCCCACGGCACTGTGCCCCACCGGGCCCGACGACCAACGGCAACGACTCAGATGGTGCCGAACAGGTCACGGGTGTAGACCTTGTCGGCCACCGGCTCCAGGGCGGCATCGACACGGTTGGCCAGGATCAGGTCGCAGCGGTCGAGCAGCTCCGCCAGATCGGTGGTCACCGGGATCTCGCGGAAATGGCCCTCGGTGAGCAGCGGCTCATGGATCAGCAGCTCCACCCCACGGTCACGCAGCCGATCGATGACCCCGATCACGCTGCTCTCGCGATAGTTGTCGGAGCCGGACTTCATCACCAGTCGGTACACCCCGACGCGCTTCGGGCGCCGGGCCATCACCTCGTCGGCCACGAAGTCCATCCGGGTCGCGTTGGACTCGACGGTCGCCCGGACCAGGTGCTGCGGGATGTCGGCATAGCTGGCCAGCAGTTGCTTGGAGTCCTTCGGCAGGCAGTAGCCGCCGTACCCGAAGGACGGGTTGTTGTAGTGCGGGCCGATCCGCGGGTCGAGCCCGACCCCCTCGACCACGGTCCGTACGTCGAGCCCGTGGCTGCTGGCGAAGGTGTCGAGCTCGTTGAAGTAGGCGACCCGCATCGCCAGGTAGGTGTTGGAGAACAGCTTGATCGCCTCCGCCTCGGTGCTGCTGGTGTGCAGCACCGGCACCTGGGGATCGAGGCTGGCCTGGCGCAACAACGCGCCGAATGCCTTGGCCCGCGGGCCGTGCCCGCCGACGATGATCCGGCTCGGGTGGAGGTTGTCGTACAGCGCCTTGCCCTCGCGGAGGAACTCCGGGGAGAAGACCAGCTGGTCCTCGGTCAGGCCGAGCTCGTCGCGCAGCCCCTGGCTGAAGCCGACCGGCACGGTCGACTTGATCACGATGGTCGCCGTCGGGTTCGTGGCGATGACGTCGGCGACCACGGCCCGTACGGTCTCGGTGTTGAAGCCGTTGGTCTCGGCGTCGTAGTCGGTCGGCGTCGCGACCACCACGAAGTCGGCCCCGGCGTAGGCGTCGGCGGCCTCGGTGGTGAAACGCAGGTCGAGCTCGCGATGGGCCAGGAAGTCGATGATGTCGGGATCGCTCAGTGGGCTGAGGCCACGGTTCAGCTGCTCGATCCGATCGGCGTCGATGTCGTAGCCGACGACCTCGTCACGTTGGGCGAGCAGGACGCTCAACGAGAGCCCGACATAACCCACCGCCGCGACCGCAATCTTCATCCCGGCATCCTATCCGCGGCCCGTGGTTGCCGGGCCGTCCCAGCCGTACGACGTAGAGTGCGGCCCATGAGCACCGCGCCTTCCCCCTACCCTGCGGCTGTTCCCGGTTGGTTGACCGACGGTGGGTCACGTACGGTCCTCGATCTCGGTAGTGGCCGCGGCAGCTTGGCGACCATGATCGCCGATGACGGCCACCAGGTGGTCTGCCTCGACCAGGATCTCTCGGCGGTGACGTCGCTGGCCGATCGCAGTACGGCCGACCCGATCCCCCGGTCCATGACCACGATCGCGGGGCAGGCCTCGAACCTGCCGTTCGCGGACCGGGTCTTCGACGTGGTCACCTGTGCCCAGGTGTTGCACCGCTTCGCTCCCGGGCTCACCCTGGCCGAGGTGGCCAGGGTGCTGCGTCCCGGCGGCTGGATCGGCGTGGTCTACAACACCCGTGACGACACCGTGCCGTGGGTGAAGCGTCTGACCCGGTTGGTGCAGGAGTACGACGCGTCGATCATGAGTGGCGACTTCGGCCACGGCTCGATCACCGCGCTCGAGGAGAGCCCGTACTTCGGCGAGATCGAGAAGCACAGTTTCCGCAACTGGATCCCGATCACCCGCCCGCAGATGCTGGCGATGGTGAGCCGCAACCCGCAGGTCGCCCAGCTCGGCGCAGCGGAGCAGGAGCGCCTGCTCGCCCAGGTCGGCGAGCTCTACGACTCCTCGGCGCGTGCCCCCGAGCCGCTGCTGCTGCCCTGGCAGGCGACCTGCTGGCGCGCCGTGGTCGACCACAGCCAGATCACCTTCGGTGACGGCGACGACGGACTGGACATCGCCCTCGGGTTCTGAGGTCGCTGCGACTCAGCGTGCCCGGCGCGGCCGGTACGACTCCTCATCCTCCGGCTCCGCCTGCTCCGAGCCCTGCTCGGCCGACCCGTCCTGCCGTACGGCGGCATGCTCGGCCCCCTGCGGCACGACCGCCGGCTCCGCCTCGTCCGGTACGGCATCGGCCTCGGACCCGGCCTCGGCCGCAGCAGCCTGCTCAGCCGCCGCGACGTGGATCACCCGGCCCTCGGCGTCCAGGGTCAGCCCCTTGCGTTCCAGCCGCGCCATCCGCCGGGCGTGGCTGCGCTGGGACCGCTTCTCGGCCGAGCGCTCGACCAAGCGATAGAGCACCGGCACCAGGAAGAGGGTCAGCAGGGTCGAGGAGAACAGTCCGCCGATCACCACGATCGCCAGCGGACGGGAGATGAAGACCCCGCCGCCGGTGACGCCCAGAGCCATCGGGGTCAGGGCCATGATGGTGGCGGCCGCAGTCATCAGGATGGGTCGCAGACGTTGCCTGGCCCCGTTGACCAGGGCATCGTCGATCGACTGGCCCTGGGAGCGGTAGTGGTTGACCAGGTCGATCAGCACGATCGCATTGGTCACCACGATGCCGATCAGCATCAGCAACCCGATCAGGGCCGGCACGCCCAGGGCGGTGTCGCTCAGCAGCAGGGCCGCCAGCACACCGGTCGCGGCGAACGGGATCGAGATCAACAGGATCAGCGGCTGCACCAAGCTCTTGAAGGTCGCCACCATCACCACGTAGACGATCGCGATCGCGACCAGCAACGCCAGACCGAGCTGCTCGAAGGCCTCGGCCTGGTCGGCGCTGACGCCACCGACCGTGGCGACCGCGCCCTCGGGCAGGTCGACCTCGGACAGGGCCTGCTGGACGGCGGCGTTCACCTGGCCCAGGTCGTCGGCCGTGGGGGTCAGGGTGACCGAGGCGCTGCGCTGGCCGTCGGTGTGGTTGATGGTGGGAGCTATGTCGATCACCTTCACCGAGGCGATGTCGGACAGCTTCACCGGGCCGGCGGGACCGGCGATCTCCACCTTCTTCAACTTGTCGACACCGGCCGGGGCGTCGTCGATCTTGAGGTCGATGTCGATCGTGGTGCCGCCCCTCTCGATCGAGCCGACGGTCGCCGGAGTGATCAGGCCCTGCAGGGTCTGGGTCACCGTGGCAGCGGTCAGCCCCTTCTCGGCAGCCTTCTCCTCGTCGATCAGCACCTCGATCCGCGGCTGGGCCGCGACCAGCGACGACCGGACGTCGGTCACGCCCTCGATCGTGCCCATCCGTTCGTGGATGAGGGTGGTGGCCTCGTCGAGCACATCGGGATCGGTCGCGGTGATGTCGACCACCACGTCGTTGCTGCTGTACTGCGAGGCCGCCGAGACCGAGAGCTCGCCGACGTCCTCCAGACCTTCCAGCACCGTACGGATGTCCTCGGTGACCACTGCCGGGTCGGCATCGGCGCCGGTGGTGATCGAGAACGTCGCCTGGTCCGATCCGCCACCGCCGAAGCCCATGAAGCCGCCACCGCCGACGGTGACCTGGACGACGTCGACGCCGGGCACCTCGCGCAGGGCGTCCTCGACCACGATGGCCTGCTCGGTCTGGCTGTCGAGGTTCTCCCCCGGCTCGAACTCCTGGGTCACGGTGATGGTGTCCTGACCGGCGTCACCCAGGAAGTCCTGCTTCAGGTTGGGCACCAGCGCCAGGGTGCCGCCGAGCAGTACGGCCGCGACCAGCAGGGCGATCACCGGGTGACGTACCACGGCGGTGAGCGAGGGGACGTAGGCCCGCTGCAGCCAGGAGCGGCGCTCCTTGTCCTCGGCCTCGGTCTGGACGGCGTCGGGGTCGACGACGTCCTCGGGGGCCTTCAGGAACCAGTAGGCCAGCACCGGCACGATCGTCAGCGACACCAGCAGCGAGGCCAGCAGGGCCAGGGCGACGGTGACGGCGAAGGGGCGGAACAGCTCCCCGACCTGGCCGCCGACCACGCCGATCGGCAGGAACACCGCGACCGTGGTGATGGTGGCGGCGGTGATCGCCATCGCCACCTCACGCACCGCGGTCGTGATCGCCTTCAGTTTCGGGGTCCCGTACGACAGATGTCTCTTGATGTTCTCGATCACCACGATCGAGTCGTCGACGACGCGTCCGATCGCGATCGTCAACGCGCCCAGGGTGAGGATGTTGAGCGAGTAGTC
>DVLP01000297.1 GCA_018715445.1 Candidatus Avipropionibacterium avicola
GCGAGCCCATCCCCATGACCCGGTCGATCGGGCCGAGCAGGGTGACCAGTGCGGTCAGGTAGTAGACACCCATGTCGAGCAACGGCCCGCCGCCGGCCCGGTAGTAGAAGCCGGGTTGGGGATGCCACGCCTCGTGACCGGGCGACATCATGAAGGCCGTGGCGGCCACGGGGGCACCGATCAGGCCGTCGTCGAGGGCGGCCCGGGCGGTCTGGATACCGGTGCCCAGCACCGTGTCGGGCGCCGCACCGAGGCGCAGGCCGGTGCGGGCGGCGGTCTCGGCCAGGGACCGGGCCTGGGCCAGGCCCACCCCGAAGGGCTTCTCCTGGTAGGCGTGCTTGCCGGCCAGCAGTGCGGCACTGCTGATCGGTACGTGGTGGGCCGGGGTCGTCAGGTTGAGCACCACCTCGACCCGGTCGTCGGCCAACAGCTGGTCGAGGGTGAGCACGTCGACGTCGTGCTCGGCGCCGACCCGGTCCGCGGCCTCGGGTACGGCGTCGCAGACGGCGACCAGGGTGAGCTCGGGCAGGGCCTGCAGCTGGCGCAGGTACTGCCCGGCGATCGTGCCGCAACCGACCAGGCCGACACCGGCCGGTGCCGCGCTCATCGTCGAGCCGCCCACAACAGGCCCCGCTTCACCAAGGTGGTCACCTCGGGCACCCGCAGCACGGCGACCTGGTGGCCGGGGGTGGCCACGAAGACCCGGCCGCGTCCCCATTCACGGGTCCAGATCGCCGGCGAGGTCACCGGGCGGTGCCACGGATCCCACGGCCGTGCCTGTTGGGTGGTGGTGGCCAGCACGTCGCAGTAGTCGTCGGCCAGCACCCAGTACTGCTCGGTGACCAGGTCGAAGTCGCCGATGCCGGTGGTGATCGGATGGTCCGCTGCGTCGGGGCGGATCTCGATCCGGTGGGCGACGAAGTTGTCCGAGCCGTCACCGACCCGCTCGTCGGGGTGCTTGCCGGGATGGCAGGCGAACTGGCCGCCGATCAGGTGCAGGTAGTCCGAGCTGTTGCGGTACGAGTCGGCGATCCCGCCGTGCCATCCGGCCAGTCCGGTGCCGGCCTCGACAGCGCTGCGCAGTCCGGTGAGCTGGTCAGCGGTGATGGTGCTCATGGTGACGCACTGCATCACCAGGTCGATCCCGGCCATCAGGCCGGGGTCGGCGTACGGCTCGGGGGAGTCGTGCACCTCGACGGTGAAGCCGTTCTCCTCCAGGTGGGGGATGAACAGGTCGGTGGCCTCGACCGGTTGGTGTCCGTCCCAGCCACCGCGCACCACCAGGGCCCGTCGGGCTCGGTCGTGGCTCGAACTGTTCATTGGTCCTCCTCGACACAAAGTTTCTCCGTAAGACAAACTCTAGTCGACAGGTCGGACCAGGATCGAGTCCCCACCTCCGTCGAGGACGGTCTCGTAGCCGGACCACTGGGTGTCGAGGATGCGGCCGTGGTCGGTCGCCGGATCGGCGGTCACCACGGCGGTGGCGGAGGTGCTGTGGGTGGCCGTGGCGTCGCGGACACAGAAGTTGGTGACCGCGGAGAACACCAACGGCCGATCGACATCGGTGAAGGTGGAGCCGTTGACCTCGAGTCGACTGGAGTCGGAGGCCAGCACCGCCGACCCCGGTCCGTCAACGGTCAGCTCGAGCGTCACCGCCCGGGTCTTGGACAGCACCACCGCCGTGGCGGGGGTGCCCTGGATCCTTGCCTGGACGTGGATGTCGTGGGCCGGCCCGTCGTCGACGCCACTGATGTGGATGATCGGATTCTGTCCCGGGTCCTCGTCGGGGTCGGAGGCGAATCCCTCGACCGCCAGGCCTCGGACGGTGATGTTGCTGGCCTGCATCGGGGTGTCGTAGAAACCCTTCGCGCCGGGGACATTGGCATCGCTGACCAGGCGTCCGTACGACATCGAGGCCAGCATCAGGACCCGGTTCGACACCGCACCGGTGGTGGAGCGGACGGTGACGCCGTCGAGCAGGACGTCGCGGGCCTGTCGGATGTGGATGATGCCGCGGGCATCGGCATTGTCACCGTTGTCCGCGGGACGAGGATCGGGCGCCGGGTCGATGACCTCGACATCGCGCAGGGTGATGCCGCTGTAGGGCTCGGTGTCCTGGCTGAAGTGTTCCCCGATCGGGTTCGGCGCCGGGAACCGTCGCCCGTCGGCGAGCTCGACCGGCAGGAAGGAGCACCGCTCGAGGGTGACGTTGCGGGTCGCGACCGCGTCGTAGGAGCCGGGCAGGTCCGGGTAGGAGACGGTGGAGGAGTGGCTGATGTCGAGCTGGATGGTCTCCAGGGTGGGAGCGTGCTCGTCGGTGGTGTGGTAACCGCGCCAGGTGCAGTCGGTGAAGCTGATGTCGTCGCATCCGGCGAGGTCGAAGGTGTGGCCGGCACCGCCCTGGCACTCGATGAACTCACAGTTCTCGATCCGGATGTCGGCGCAGTGGTGCAGCGCCATGGCACAGATCATCGCGCGATCCGCGAAGCTGCCCTGGAACCGCAGTCCGCGCATGGTCACGTTCGTGACACCGGACCGGCGCCCCTGCCGTCCGTGGGAGAGTCCGACGAAGGCGGAGTAGTAGCCCGCGTACTCCCGGCGCACGATGGTGGCGTCCTCGCCCTCGATGACGATGTTGGAGCGCAGTTCGACCACGCGCTCCCCGGCGAGCAGATAGGTCCCCGGGGGCACGCGGACGATTCCACCGTCGGGCAAGGAGTCGAAACAGGCCTGGAAGGCCTCACCGGCGTGCTCGACCCCGGTCGGGTCCGCACCGAAGTCGGTCACCGACACCGTCGGTGGCTCGGCGTGGGCGAGGGCAGGCGTGGCCAGCGACGTGGCGCACAGCCCCGCCAGACCCAGCCCGGCCCCACCCAGGGCGCGGCGTCGTGAGATCCGGTGCGACATGGGCTCAGTCGAGGGAGTAACTGCGCAGTTCGCCGCCCATGGTCGCCACGACGTAGCGCGAACCGTCCGATGACAGCACTGGGCTGGAGAAGACGTAGTCGGTGGAGATCTGTCCGACGCGTCGAGCGGTGCCGGTGTCGAGGTCGATCGCGCCGACGAGGCCGCCGGCCCCGGTCACGAAGACCGTGGAGTCCCGGACCAGGCAGTCGGCATTCTTCATGTAGGGCACGACACTGGGGACCTCGAGGCTGGCCTCACCGGTGGCAGGGTCGAGCAGCAGCACGATCCCGGTGTCCTCGATGGCCAGCACCTGGTCACCCCACATCCGCGGGGCGAAGGTGTAGGCGAAGCCCCCGTCACGCTGCCAGAGCTGCTCACCGGTGGTGCGTGACAGGCACAGCAGGGAGGCGCGCGACCCGGTGAGGATGCGGTCGTCGGGCAGCAGCAGCCGCTGGGCCTGCCACGGTCCGTGGGTCAACAGCCGGTACGTGCCTTCGTGACCGCCGGCCTGCAGGACGTTCCACACCGGCTCACCGGTCCGGGCATCGAAGGCCCAGTTGCAGCCGTCACCGACGCCGAGGTAGACCTGCTCGCCGTCACAGTTGGCCCGGCCACGGCTGATGCCCTCCAACTGGCGCTGCCAGATGATCTTGCCGTCCTCGGCCCCCACGCAGAACAGCGTGTCGACCGCAATGGCCAGCACGACCCGTTCGTCGTCGACGGTGTGCAGGCTCAGGTCCGACATCACCGGAGCGCCGAGGTCACTCGACCACACCTTCTTGCCGGTGTCGACGTCCAGGGCATACAGGTGATGGTCGGCCGAGGGCAGGATGAGGCGACCCTGTGCGTCGTCGAGCACCGGATGGTTGTGGATCGCTCCGATCCGGGTCGACCAGCCGCGGCGCGCACGCTTGGTGGAGCCCGTCGTCGCGAAGACGTCCCCGGAGGTCGAGGCGGCGATCACGACGTCGTCGACGGCGATCAGGCCGGCCGAGACGTTGCCGCGGACCTTGGTCGTCCAGTCCGGCAGGAAGCCGTCGACCTCGAAGTGGATGACGGTCTGCCACAGGTCGGCCCCGATGGTGCCGG
>DVLP01000298.1 GCA_018715445.1 Candidatus Avipropionibacterium avicola
TCAGTAGCAGGCCGAAGATGGTGTAGAACCAGATCTCCTTCTCCTTGAACTGCAGCCGGGCGAAGGCATAGCCGCTGGCCAAGGAGGTGACGGCGATCCCGATCACGGACACACCGACGATGAAGAAGGTCCTCGGATAGGCGAAACCACTGGCCTGCCAGGCGAAGACGAAGTTCTCCCACTTCGGTGCACTCGGAGGCGTGAACGGCGCGGCCTGCAGCTCTGGTCCACTGCGCAGGGCGTTGATGATCATGAAGTAGACCGGGACGTAGGTGAGGACGGCGATCACGATGAGCGTGACGTTGGCGGGGATCGACCAACGCCGCCAGCGCGACGAGCCGGCGGTGCCGACCGCCCTTGCCCTGGGGCCAGGGATGGCCTCGCCGGGTGATCCGGCGGGGGCAGCAACGGGGTTGGCTGTGCGGAGCGTCATGACGGATTGGTCCTCAGTACACGCATGTTGATGATGGACAGGGCGAGCACCACGACGAACAGGATGGTGCCCACGGCCATGCCGAACCCGTAGTTGCCGTAGGTGATGGCACGTTGGTACATGTACAGCACCGGCGTCAGGGTCGCGTTGCCCGGACCACCTCCGGTGAGCAGCAGGGGCACCATCAGGTTCTGTGTGACACCGATGATGCTGAGCACCAGCAGGAGCTTCCACTGTCCGAAGGTCAGCGGGATCTCGATCCGGAACAGTTGGGACAACCTCCCCGCACCGTCCACCGCTGAGGCTTCCAGGACCTCGCGGGGGATGGCCTTCAACCCGGAGTAGAAGATCAACACGTTGAAGGCGGAGACCCAGGGGAAGCCGAGGAAGATCAAGGCCCACAGGGCAAACTTCGGATCACCGATCCAGCTGCGGGCCCAGGACTCCAACCCCAGGGAGGCCAGCACGGTGTTGATGGGCCCACTCGGTCCGTACAGGAACTGCCAGATCAGGACCGACACGACCGGAGGCACGATCATCGGCGCCGCATCTGCGGGCTCACGCCGTAGGCGTTGCGCAGCACCTTGGACACGGCGGCACGGGACACCTCAGCATGGGTTGCCACATCGGCAATCGTCGGTCGCCGTTGCCGTTCGGTCGGCTGTGCTTCGTTGTCGTTGCGCATCGAACTCACCGCACCTCGCCGTCGAGGTAGTACCAGCGGCCGTCGACGCGGACGAAACGGGAGCGCTCGTGCAGGATGGCGTGCTGGCCGTGATGCACATACCCGGCGCGGAACTCGACGATCCCGTGGTCGTCGTCAGGGCCGCCGGCCACGGTCTCGACGATCTGGAGCTTGCGCCAGACCGGGTTGTCGGCCAGATCGATCGAGTCCGGTCGAGTGCTCGGATGCCAGCTGTGCAACAGCCATTCGGCGTCACCGGCGGCGAAGGCGTCGAATCGGGAACGCATCAGGGCCTCGGCAGTCCTCGGCCAGTCAGTCATGGGCCTCAGGCTATCGGCTGGGGACCAGGACCGGCACCAGCCGTACCATCGCGACCATCACGACCAGCTCCACCAAGGTCTGGGTGATGACGACCAGCGGGGCCAGGGAGAAGACCGCCGGCAGGGCCAGCACCAGGGGCAGCACCACCAACGAGTTGCGGGTCACCCCGCTGAACACCACGGCCCGGGCTGCCGGCGGCTCCAGGTGGGTCAGGCGTGCCACGACCGTGGCGACGCCGACCATCACCGCGGCGAAGGCCAGGTAGACCCCGGTCACCGGCAGCAGGGCACCCAGTTGGGCCCGGACCGCCGAGATCTGTGAGGCCACCACCACGACCAGGGTGAGGGCCATCAGTGGCACCATCGCCGTGCCGGCCAGGTCTGCCCACCGGGTGGCGATCCGGGTCCGAGCGGCAGCGACCTGGGTGAGACCGGCAGCCACCAGCGGGAGCACCACCAGCGTGACAAAGGCTGTCAGGAATGGCGTCAGGTCGACGGCAGCGACGAACTCGGCGCCGACGAAGATCCGCAGCAGCACCGGCAGCAGCACCATCTGCGCCACCATCAGCAGTGGTGCTGCCGCCAGCAGCCGATCGCGGGCCCCGCCGGCCAGACCCGTGAACACGATCACGTAGTCGACACACGGGGTGAGCAACACGAACAGCACGCCCACCAAGAGCACCTGGTCGTGGGCGATGAAGCGGCTCAGGGCGAACACGACGAGGGGGACGGCGACGAAGTTCACCGCAAGCACCACCAGCAGGAAACGCCAGTCCTGCAGGGCTCTGGGGATCTGGGCGAACGGAAGGCCGAGGAAGGTGACGTACAGCAACAGGCCCAGGCACGGGTTGATGACCAGGGCGGCCGGTGCCGCGAGGCCGGGAAGGCCCAGACCGAGCAGGGTGCCGAGCACGAGCGCCCCCAGGTAGAGCGCGACCTGCCGTCGCTGCAGCCATGTCGTCATCGGATCAGGATGACGGGTCGGTGTCGTCGGCCGACACCTCGACACGGCACCCGTGCTGATCGGCGAACGGGACCAGCCCCACACCTTGGCGCAGGCCGAGCCGCTGGATGATCCCGTCGAGCAGGCCCCGGTGCATCTCACAGACCACGTCGGGTCGTGCCCGGGCATCGTCCACCAGGGGGCAGGCGCGCAGGCTGACCGAGTCCCCGGCCGGCTTCGAGGTGTGGACCGGGTCGAAGCCCAGGGCGTCGAGCACGGTGATCAGGTCGTCGACCTGCTCGCTGTTCTCGGTGATGAGGTCTTCGTGGGCCCTCGACCACTGCAGCCCCAGCTCATGGGCATCCGGAGGGCCGGGTCGGTCCACCAGGTAGGAGGCGAGGACTCCGACCAGGGTGGCGGTCTCGTCCGCGGGCGCCAGTGCGCGTCGTCCCTTGGTGGTGAGCGACCAGGCCAGCGGCGGACGACCCCGGGTGCCACGGGGCAGTGGTGCGGACTCCAGGAAGCCGTCCGCGGTGAGCGCGGCCAGGAGTTGACGGGTGGCATTGGGATGGCGGTGGCTGTCGTCGTGCACGTCGGCGAGGGTGACCTGCTGTCCGCCACGGTCGCCGACCCGCTGCAGGACCTCACGGCGTGCACGGCTGAGCCGTGGGGTGGGGCGAGGGCCGGACATGACCTTCATGTTATTTACAGGTTCGCGGAAAATAAAGTGGGGGTCATGACCAACCTGCCACTCACCGAACACTCTGCTGAGGATCCCGAGCTCGATGTGCGCCCGATCCCGCACAAGATCCGCCACGGCGCCGTTCACGGGGTGGTCGATGCCCTCGCGCCCGGCGCGAGCTTCGTCCTGCTCGCCCCGCACAATCCCTTGCCCCTGCTCTCGGAGATTGCCGCGAAGCACGGTGACGCGGTCAGCGTGACCTACCTCGACGAGACCCCGAAGGCGTGGCGGCTGCGGATCACGCGGGAATGAGGCGTCGCCGACAGCCACTGCGCGACCTTCCCCTGCTGGTGTGGTTCGTCGCTGCGGTGGTCGTCGCGTTGATCCATCGGTGGGTCCCCGAGGCCACCTGGCTGATGATCCACCTGGTGATGCTCGGGGCCCTGAGCCATGCCGTCATGGTGTGGAGCGCCCATTTCACCCGGGCCATCCTGAAGTCACGGGAGGACGAGGGCACCCAACGGCTCGAGCAGGCCCGGCTCGCGCTGCTGGCCGGCGGGGCCGCCCTGGTCCTGGTTGGTGTCCCGACGACAATCTGGCCCCTGACCCTGACCGGAGCGGCGCTGGCCTCGTCGGCGGTGATCTGGCACGGATTCCAGCTGTGGCGCCAGCTTCGCGCCGCCCTGCCCGGTCGCTTCCGGATCACCATCCGTTACTACCTGGCCGCAGCTGCGGCGCTGCCGGTCGGTGCCGGATTCGGGGCCGCACTGGCCCGGGGCCTGGACGAGCGCTGGCATGCCCGGCTGCTGGTCGCGCATTCGCTGACGATGCTGTTGGGCTGGATCGGCCTGACCGTGGTCGGCACCCTGATCACCTTCTGGCCGACCGTGCTGCGCACCAGGATGGACGATCGGGCCGAAGCCCTGGCCAGACAGGCCTTTCCCGTGCTCGTGGTGACCACCGCGGTGACGGTGGGTGGGGCCGTGACCGGGCTGGTCCCGGTCACCGTGGTCGGCATCGTGGGTCACCTTTGCGGACTGGTGTGGAGCGGACGTGCCCTGGTGCGACCGTTGCGGCGGCGCCCACCCCAGCAGTTCGCCGGGATGTCGATCCTGTGCGCCATGCTCTGGTTCGCCGTCGCGATCGTGGCGACCTCCATCGTGGTGGCCACCCGGTCCGGCACCGAGATGACCGCTGTCTATCCAACCCTGGCAGGGATCTGGGTGGTCGGATTCGCCCTCCAGCTGGTCACCGGGGCGCTGTCGTACCTGTTGCCCAGCGTGCTCGGCGGGGGTGCTTCGGTGGTCCGGACGTCCTCGCGCTGCTTCGACACGGCAGCGCCGGCACGCCTGGTGGTGATCAACGGTGGGCTCCTGGTCTTCCTGCTCCCGGTCCAGGGGTGGGTCCGGGTGGCGACCTCCGGTCTCGTGCTGGTGGCCCTGGCGGCATTCCTGCCGCTGATGCTGGTCGGGCTGCGGTCCGGCGTCCGCGCCAAGCGGGCCGCGATGGCCGGCGAGCAGGCACCACCCGAGCCTGAGCCGCGAGCGGTCTTCACCCCCAGCGGATGGTTGGCCGGGGCGGTGGCGCTGGCCGTCGTCGTGGCCGTCGGTGCCGGGATCTCGCTGCCGGTCACCAGTGACGCGACCGCTCAGGTCGAGCCCACCGGTCGTACGGTCGAGGTGGCGGTCGAGGCCCACGGGATGCACTTCATCCCTGACCACGTGGAGGTCGACCGTGGTGACCGGCTGATCATCACCGTGACCAATGCCGATCCGACCACGGTGCACGATCTGCGGATCGGTGACTCCCAGACGCCACGGATCGCTCCGGGCTCGCAGGCGGAGTTGGTGATCGAGACGGTCAGTGCATCAGTCGAGGGTTGGTGCACGGTCGTCGGTCACCGCCAGATGGGGATGACCTTCACCGTGACCGTCACCGATGAGGACGCCACCGGTCACGACGACACCACCGGTCACGAGGGGGGATCCGGCCATGACTCCCATCCGCCTGCGCTGCTGGACACCCCGCTGTCGCAGACGATCGACGCGAATGCGCCGAGGTCGACGGGTCGTACCGTCCACAAGGTCGAGCTCCGGGTCGAGGAGGTTACCCTCGAGGTGGCACCCGGCCACTGGCAACGACGATGGACCTACAACGGCGCCAGCGTCGGTCCCACCCTGCGTGGCTCGGTCGGTGACGTCTTCGAGATCACCTTGGTCAACGACGGATCGATGGGTCACTCGGTCGACTTCCACTCCGGAGCGCTGGCCCCCGACGAGCCGATGCGTACGGTGCCGCCCGGGGAGTCCCTGCTCTATCGCTTCACGGCACGACGAGCCGGGATCTGGATGTATCACTGCGCCACGATGCCGATGACCGCCCACATCGCGGCCGGGATGACCGGTGCGGTCATCATCGACCCGCACGATCTGGCCGAGGTCGACCGGGAGTACGTCCTGGTCCAGTCCGAGGTCCATCTGGGCGATGACGGCACCGATCGCCAACGCGCGCTCGAGGTCGACGCCGAGGCAGCACTGCGCGCCGATCCACCCAGCTTCGTGGTCTTCAACGGCATCGCCGACCAGTACCAACAGGTGCCGCTCACGGCCCGGGTCGGTGAGCGGGTACGGATCTGGGTGCTGGATGCCGGTCCGAACCGGGCCAGCAGCTTCCACATCGTCGGGGCCCAGTTCGACACGGTCTACCTCGAGGGTGGCTACCGACTGCGGGACGGAGTCGATCCGTACGGCACCACCGACGGCGGGTCCCAGGCGCTGGGGCTGCTGCCGGCCCAGGGTGGCTTCGTCGAGCTGAGCTTTCCCGAGGCCGGGCACTACAGCATGGTCAACCATGTGATGGCCGATGCCGAGCGGGGAGCCCGGGGCATCATCGAGGTCACCACCTGATTGCATAGTTATTCCTACAATGGCATAGTTATGCCTATGAGTCTGAAGGTGGGAGTGGCCGGTGCCACCGGGTATGCCGGCGGCGAGCTGCTGCGGTTGCTGTTGGGCCATCCGCAGGTCGAGATCGGCGCACTGACCGCCGGCGGGAGTGCCGGGTCGCGACTGGGGGAGCACCAGCCCCACCTGGTGCCACTGGCGGACCGCGTCGTCGAGGCCACCACGGCCGAGGCCTTCTCCGGTCACGACGTGGTCTTCCTCGCCCTGCCGCACGGTGCCTCGGCCGAGTTGGCGCGTGCGCTGCCGGAGGAGGTCACCGTGCTGGACTGTGGCGCGGACTTCCGCCTGACCGATGCTCAGGACTGGCAGAAGTTCTACGGCACCGAGCATGCCGGCAGTTGGCCCTACGGCCTGCCCGAGCTGCCCGGTCAACGCGACCAGCTGCGCGGGGCCACTCGGATCGCCCTGCCGGGCTGCAATGTCACCGCTGCGACCCTGGCCCTGTTCCCGGCCATCGCGGCCGGCCTGGTCGACGGACACGACATCACCGTCACCGGCGCGGTCGGACCCTCCGGGGCCGGCAAGTCGGCCAAACCGCATCTGCTGGGCTCCGAACTGATGGGCTCAGCCACCCCGTACGGCGTCGGTGGCACCCACCGTCACACCCCGGAGATGGTGCAGAACTTCCGCGCCGTCGGCGCCGCCGACCCCACGGTCTCGTTCACCCCGGTGCTGGTCCCGATGGCACGCGGCATCCTGGTCAGCTGCACCGCTCCGTTGGCAGACCCGTCGACCGACACCGCTGCGGTGCGTCGGGCCTATCAGCAGGCCTTCGACGACGAACCCTTCGTCCACCTGCTGCCCGAGGGCCAGTGGCCCCAGACGCAGTGGGTGACCGGTTCGAACCACTGCATGGTGCAGGTGGTCGTCGACCCGACGGTCGGGCGCCTGGTCGCGATCTCGGTGCTCGACAACCTGACCAAGGGCACGGCCGGTCAGGGGATCCAAGCCCTCAACCTGTCCCGGGGATTCGACGAGACCACCGGACTGACCGCGATGGGAGTCGCCCCATGAGCACCACTGCCCCCCAAGGATTCGTCGCCAGTGCAGCGACCGCCGGGCTCAAGCCCTCCGGCAAGCCTGATCTCGCCCTGGTCCGCAACCTCGGCCCGCACAAGGCCGCCGCCGCAGTGTTCACCTCGAATCGCGTCAAGGCCGCACCGGTGGTGTGGAGCGAGCAGGTGATGACCGACGGCACGCTCGACACGGTCATCCTCAACTCCGGTGGGGCGAACGCGTGCACCGGACCGGACGGGTTCGCCGACACCCATCGCACCGCCGAGCTGGTGGCCGATGCCCTGGGCATCGGTGCGATCGACGTCGCGGTCTGCTCCACCGGGCTGATCGGGATCCGCCTGCCGATGGACAAGCTGGGCGCTGCCGTCCCCGACCTTGCCGCCTCCTTGACCCCTGACGGCGGTGACGCCGCTGCCGAGGCGATCATGACCACCGACACCGTCGCCAAGACCGCCGTGGTCAGCCGGGACGGCTGGACCATCGGCGGGATGGCCAAAGGGGCAGGGATGTTGGCCCCGGGATTGGCCACCATGTTGGTGGTGCTCACCACCGACGTGGTCGCCGAGTCCGCCCTGGTGGACCGGGCCCTGCGCGCCGCGACCCGGGTGACCTTCGACCGCGCGGACTCCGACGGGTGCATGTCGACCAACGACACCGTGATCCTGATGGCCAGCGGCGCCAGTGGGGTCGACGCGGACGAAGCGGTGTTCACCGAGGCCCTGACCGAGCTGTGTGCCGACCTGGCGCGGCAGCTGATCGGCGATGCCGAGGGGGCCGCCCACGACATCGCGATCACCGTCACCCGTGCAGCCAGCGAGGACGACGCCGTCACGGTCGGTCGCGCCGTCAGCCGCTCCAACCTGTTCAAGTGCGCGGTCTTCGGTCAGGATCCCAACTGGGGCAGGGTTCTGTCCGCTGTCGGCACCACCGACGCCGCGTTCGAACCGGACCGGATCGACGTGAGCTTCAACGACGTCCAGGTCTGTCGCGGTGGTGGGATCGGCGATCCACGTGAGCTGGTCGACCTGAGTGGCCGCGAGGTCCGCATCGTCGTCGACCTCCATGCCGGTGAGGCCGAGGCCACCATCTGGACCAATGACCTGACCTATGACTACGTCAAGGAGAACGCGGAGTACTCCACATGAGCGAGATCTCGACCGCCGACATCCCCGTCACCGACAAGGCCAAGATCCTGATCGAGGCCCTGCCCT
>DVLP01000299.1 GCA_018715445.1 Candidatus Avipropionibacterium avicola
CACCCTCGACAACGGACTGGACCACAAGCGACCCAACACCTTCGGGCCGCGCAGCCTCGGTGAGCTCAACACCGCGGTCGACGCCGCACTCGAGCGCGACGACATCGTCGCGATCGCGGTGACCGGCAAGCCGTTCATCCTGGCCGCGGGCGCCGACCTGTCCCAGGTCGCGCAGCTGAGCGACGTCGAGGACGCCAGGGCGATCGCCCGGATCGGGCACGGCGTGTTCGCCAAGCTGCACCGCTCCCCGATCCCGACCTTCGCCTTCATCAACGGCCTCGCCCTCGGCGGCGGGCTCGAGGTGAACCTCAACTGCCAGTACCGCACCGTCAGCTCCGGCGCCGCCGGGATCGCTCTGCCCGAGTGCTTCCTCGGGCTGGTCCCGGGCTGGGGTGGTGCCTACCTGCTGCCCAACCTGATCGGCGTGCCCAACGCGCTCAAGGTCATCATCGAGAACCCGCTCAACCAGAACCGGATGCTCAAGGGACCGCAGGTCCACGAGCTCGGGATCGCCGACGTGATGTTCGAGCCCGCCGACTTCCTGGAGCGCTCACTCGACTGGGCCGCCCAGGTCGTCACCGGGCAGATCACCGTCGAACGGCCCGAGCCCGACCGCGAGCAGTGGGACGGTGCGGTCGACGCCGCCCGGGCGATGCTCGACCAGCGTCTGGCCGGGGCCGCACCGGCGCCGTACCGTGCCCTCGAACTGGTCCGGGCTGCCAAGGACAGCGACCTCGAGACCGCCTACGCGGCCGAGGACGATGCCCTGGCTGAGTTGATCATGAGCGAGGAACTGCGCTCGGGCCTGTACGCCTTCGACCTGGTCCAGAAACGGGCCAAGCGTCCCGCCGGCGCCCCCGACAAGGACCTGGCCCGTGCGGTCACCAAGGTCGGCATCGTCGGGGCCGGACTGATGGCCTCCCAGCTGGCGCTGCTGTTCGCCCGTCGACTCGAGGTGCCGGTCGTGATGAGCGACCTCGACGCCGAGCGGGCCGAGAAGGGCGTCGCCCACGTCCACGCCGAGATCGACAAGCTGCTCGGCAAGGGCCGGGTGAACCCCGACCAGGCCAACCGCCACAAGGCTCTGGTCACCGGCACCACCGACCAGTCCGCCTTCGCCGACTGCGACTTCGTCATCGAGGCCGTCTTCGAGGAGATGGCGGTCAAGAAGCAGGTCTTCGCCGACCTGGAGGCCATCGTCGGCCCGGAGTGCGTGCTGGCGACCAACACCTCGTCGCTGTCCATCACCGAGATGGCCTCCGACCTGAAGCATCCCGAACGGGTCGTCGGCTTCCACTTCTTCAACCCGGTGGCCGTCCTGCCCCTGTTGGAGATCATCCGTGGCGAGCAGACTGACGACGCCACCCTGGCCACCGCCTTCGCCGTCTCCAAGGAGCTGAAGAAGAACTCGGTGCTGGTCGCCGATGCACCGGGCTTCGTGGTCAACCGGGTCCTGATCCGGTTGATGGCCGAGATCCTCAAGGCCGTCGACGAGGGCACCCCGATCGAGGTCGCCGACCAGTCGGTCCGCTCGCTCGGGTTGCCGATGAGTCCGTTCGTGCTGCTGCAGTTGGTCGGCCCGGCCGTCGCCCTGCATGTCAACGAGACCCTCAACGACGCCTTCGGCGACCGGTTCCCGGTCTCGGCGAACCTGCGCGCGATCGTCGAGGCCCACAAGCCCGGACTGTACGACTGGACTGCGGAGGGCAAGCCGTACGTCTCCGACGAGACCGCTGCCCTGCTGAGTGTCGGTGACTCCCCCTCGACCGCCGAGCAGGTCCGCGACCGTGCCCTGGACGCCCTCGCCGAGGAGATCGGCCTGATGCTCGGCGAGGACGTCGTGGCGGCACCGATGGACATCGACCTCTGCCTGGTGCTGGGCGCCGGCTGGCCCTTCCACCTGGGCGGGGTCACCCCGTACCTGGACCGGACCGGTGTCTCCGAACGGGTCAACGGCGAGCGGTTCCTGCCCAAGGGGGTCGCCTCCCTGCCCTGATCCGGGCCACCCGTAGCAGTCCCGTCGGCGCCGGTTACACTCGCCGGGTGAGCATGCCCGGCACCCCTGCCTCCGCCCCCGGACCGTCGGGGCCGTGGACGCCCCGTGACCAGACGCTGCTGCGGACCGCCCAGATCATGTACGCCATCGAGCACGGCGAGTACGACAGGATCGACGGCATCCCGGTCGACTTCGGGCTGGCCGGCGACTATCCGGACAACCGGATCGTGCTCGCCGCTCCCTTCGAGGTGCTGTCCTTCGAGGCCGTCGGCGACGGCAGCTACCAGCACGACTCGGGCTTCTTCTTCGCCACCGGTCAGGTCGGCCTGGCCATCACCGCCGGTGCGGCCATCGGTCGCGCCGTCGGCAACTCACGCCGTCGCCAGCAGGCGGCCCAGGCCGCCACGCCCCAGTGGCACGTGATCGACCAGGGCATGGTCCACGTCAACCAGTTCGGTCTGTACCTGCGTACCCCGACCGACCTGTTGGAGTGGGACTGGGAGAGCATCATCACCGGCCGGATGATCGAGCGTGGCCAGTTCGCGATGCTCGGAGAGTCAGCCCAGGGCCGGGTCAACTACGTGATCGTCTCGGACGCCGCCGAGCTGATCTTCGCCTTCTGGGCAACGGTGCGCCAACCGCAGCATCCCCAGTTGGCGCAGCGGATCTGGCTGCTCCCGGAGTGGGTGGCCCACCATCGGGCCCACTTCGGCGCGCAGGCCTTCGACTTCACCGAGGGGCGGGCCTCGCTCGAGCAGTGACGTCGGCCCACCTGTGTCCGTAGGGGTCAGGCGTCGAGGTAGCTCGCCGGTTCCTGCCAGGCGTCGACCAGCACATCGGTCGAGACGGACTCGGCGACCCGGCGCGCGATGTCCTGGGCCGTCAACCCACACGCGGCCAACACCTCGCCGCGGCTGCCGTGTGGCTGGAACCGCTGCGGGATCCCGACATTGTGGATCGCGGTGGTGTGGCCGGCCTGGGCGAGCTCCTGGGTGAGGCGGGCCCCGCAGCCGCCCACGACACCGGAGTCCTCGATGGTGACCACGTAGGCATGGTCGGCGGCCAGGTCCACCAGGGCCGGATTGAACGGCAGCGACCACACCGGATCGACGACGCGGACCCCGATCCCCTGCGCCCGCAACAGCTCGGCGGCCGCCAGCGCGGTCTCCACCATCGCCCCGTGTCCGACGAGCAGCACCTGCGCGTCGCCGGACTCGCTCAGCACGTCGATCCCGTTGACGGTGCGGATCGGGTCGATGTCGTCAGCCGGCGGCGAGTCGCGGGAGAACCGGATCACCGACGGCGCATCGGAGATCGCCACTGCCTCGTCGAGGGCACTCGCCAACCGGGCGGCGTCACGCGGCTGGGCCAGGTGCAGCCCCGGCACGGTCTGCAGGATCGACCCGTCCCACATGCCGTGGTGCGACGACCCGTCCGGGCCGGTGATCCCGGCACGGTCCAGCACGAAGGTGACGCCCAGGCCGTGCAGGGCGACATCCATCAGCAACTGGTCGTAGGCACGGTTCAGGAAGGTCGAATAGATCGCCACCACCGGGTGCAGTCCGGCCATCGCCAGACCGGCCGAGGAGGTCGCGGCGTGCTGCTCGGCGATCCCGACGTCGAAGGTCCGCTCGGGATGCTCCTGGGCGAAGGCGGCCAGACCGGTCGGGTGCAGCATCGCAGCGGTGACCGCAACCACCTCGGGCCGCTCGCGCCCGATCCGTACCAGCTCACGGGAGAAGGTTGCGGTCCAGTTCTGCGTCGTGGAGGCCTGCAGCGGCTCCCCAGTCACCGCATCGATCTTGCCGACCGAGTGGAACTGGTCCTCGACATTGTCCAGGGCGGCCTGGAAGCCCTGGCCCTTGTGGGTCATGCAGTGCACCAGCACCGGGCCGCCGTACTGCTTGGCCTGCTGCAGGGCACGCTCCACCCCGGCCTGGTCGTGCCCGTCGATGGGGCCCACGTACTTGAGGCCGAGGTCGGAGAACAACCCCTGCGGGGCCAGGATGTCCTTCAGCCCGCTCTTGATCCCGTGGAGCAACTCGTAGGCGGCCGGTCCCACCAGCGGGGCGCGGCTGACATTGCGCCGGACCAGGTCGAGCACCGGCTCGTAGCGCGGGTTGGTGCGCAGGTCGTTGAGGTAGTTGGCCAAGCCACCGACGGTCGGGGTGTACGAGCGGCCGTTGTCGTTGACCACGATCACGATCGGCAGGGCCGGGTCGGCAGCGATGTTGTTGAGCGCCTCCCAGGCCATTCCGCCGGTGAGGGCACCGTCGCCGACGACCGCGACCACGCGCCGTTCGGTGTCGTCGGGATGGGTCAGGCGCAGGGCCTTGGCCATGCCCTCGGCGTACGACAGTGCCGTCGAGGCGTGCGAGTTCTCCACCCAGTCGTGCTCGGACTCGGCGCGGCTGGGATAGCCGGACAGCCCGTCCTGCTGGCGCAACTGGTCGAAGCCGGACTGCCGGCCGGTGAGGATCTTGTGGACGTAGGCCTGGTGACCGACGTCGAAGATGATCGGGTCCCGAGGGGACTCGAAGACCCGGTGCAGCCCCAGCGTCAGCTCCACCACGCCCAGGTTGGGACCCAAGTGTCCGCCGGTACGGCTGACGTGGTCGATCAGGAACTGACGGATCTGACCGGCGAGGTCGGCCAGCTGTTCCGGGGACAGACCACGCAGATCCGCCGGTTCGTTGATCGAGTCCAACAAGGCCATACCGGCGAGTTTACCCGCGGTCCACATCGTGGCGACAAAGGCTTGACGTCCTTGCTGCGAGTGTCGCGCGCCGCTGGCGGTCGCCCGGGAGATCACGGGCGGCAAGCGGGACGACGAGCGCCCCGCCGGGCCGAAGCCTGACGGGGCGCTCATGGGTGGTCGACGAGCCGGGTGGTCGACGAGCCGGTCAGCTCTTGGCCCGCAGCGACCGCAGCACGTACTGCATGATGCCGCCGTTGCGGTAGTAGTCGGCCTCACCCGGGGTGTCGATCCGCACCACGGCGTCGAAGGTGACGTCGTCAGCGCCCTCGCGGGACGCCACGACCTTCACCGTCTGCGGGATGCTGCCCGAGTTCAGGCCGGTGACACCGGTGATCGAGAAGGTCTCCTCGCCGGTCAGGCCGAGCGAGTCGGCGTTCTCACCCTCGGGGTACTGCAGCGGAAGGACGCCCATACCGATCAGGTTCGAGCGGTGGATCCGCTCGTACGACTCGGTGATGACGGCCTTGACGCCCAGCAGCGCGGTGCCCTTGGCGGCCCAGTCGCGCGAGGAACCCGAGCCGTACTCCTTGCCGCCCAGCACGACCAGCGGGGTGCCGTTGGCGATGTAGTTCACCGAGGCGTCGTAGACCGTGGTGACCGGTGCATCGGACGCCACATCCGCCTGGGTGAAGTCGCGGGTGAAGCCACCCTCGGTGCCCGGTGCCAGCTGGTTGCGCAGCCGGATGTTGGCGAAGGTGCCGCGCACCATCACCTCGTGGTTGCCACGACGGGAGCCGTAGGAGTTGAAGTCACGCCGCTCCACGCCCTGCTCGCTGAGGTACAGACCCGCCGGACTGTCGGCCTTGATGGCCCCGGCCGGCGAGATGTGGTCGGTGGTGACCGAGTCGCCGAGCTTCAGCAGCACGCGTGCCCCGCTGATGTCCTCGACCGGCTCCGGCTCGGCCGGCATGCCGTCGAAGTACGGAGGCTTGCGGACGTAGGTGGAGTCGTCGGCCCACTCGAAGGTGCGACCCTCCGGGGTGGGCAGGCTCTGCCACTGGGCGTCACCGGCGAACACATCGGCGTACGACTCGGTGAACATGTCCGAGCCGATGGCTCCGGCCACGACCTCGTCGATCTCGGCCTGGGACGGCCACACGTCGGACAGGAACACGTCCTTGCCGTCCGGGGTGGTCGCGATCGGCTCGTTCGCGAAGTCGATGTCCATGGTGCCGGCCAACGCGTAGACCACGACCAGCGGAGGGCTGGCCAGGTAGTTCATCTTGATGTCGGGGTTGATCCGACCCTCGAAGTTGCGGTTGCCCGACAGCACCGAGACCACGGCCAGGTCGGAGTCGTTGACCGCCTTGCTGACCTCGGGGATCAGCGGACCGGAGTTGCCGATGCAGGTGGTGCAGCCGTACCCGACCAGGTTGAAGCCCAGCTTGTCCAGGTACGGGGTCAGCCCCGCGCGGTCGTAGTAGTCCATGACGACCTTCGAGCCCGGCGCGAGCGTGGTCTTGACCCACGGCTTGCGCTGCAGGCCGAGCTCGATCGCCTTCTTGGCCACCAGGGCGGCGCCCACCATCACGCTCGGGTTGGAGGTGTTCGTGCACGAGGTGATCGCGGCGATCGTGACCGCGCCGTGGTCGATCTCGAAGCTGCTGCCGTCGGCCAGGGTGACCGGGGTCGGCGAGCTGGCTCGTCCGGGATGGGGCTCACGGGTGCTCTCGAACGGGCGGTCGTCGGGATCCTGACCGTTGAACACCGCCGGGGAGTCACTGGCCGGGAACGACTCGTCCACCGACTCGTCGTAGCCGTCGAGCTCCTCCTCGCTGACGTAATCTCGCAGCGCCTCGCGGAAGCCCTGCTTGGCATGGGCCAGGATG